>CALBOJ010000054.1 GCA_937896835.1 uncultured Collinsella sp. | reverse complement strand
GGCGTCGAGCCACAGGTAGCAGCACGGCGTGCCCGACAGGTCGCGGCGGCGGAACTCCGCCACCTCGGCGTCGAGGTCGGAGCAGAGGCTCGAGACCTCCGAGCTCGACAGCGAGGATATGCCCAGCTTGGACGCCACGCGCTCGACCTTGCGGGTGGACACGCCGCATACGTACATCTCCTGCACGATGGCGGCCACCGAGGTGTCGACGCGCGACCATCGCGCGAGCATGCCCTCGGGGTAGTAGGTGCCGTGCCTGAGCTTGGGTATCTCGAGCTCCACGTCGCCCACGGCGGTCTTGAGCGACCTGGGGCGGTAGCCGTTGCGGCTGTTCTCCCTGCCGTCGCTGCGCTCGTTGCGGCTCGCGCCGCACATCTGCTGGGCCTCGGAGTCCATCAGCGCGTTCATCACGCTGCCCAGCACCCTGCACGCGAACTCGCGCGCGTCGCCGCACTCCTGCCAAAGCCTCGCCGCCTCGAGGGCCTCGTCGCGGCCGAGGCGCAGTACACTCTCTTCTTGGGGCATCGCCTTTCCTTCCATTCGTCACCTTCATTACTCCAACGACGAATTCTAGGCGGTGTCCCCTCCCTTTCAGGAAAGGGCGGAGGCGGGGCATGCCCCGCCTCTTACACCACATCTCTGCGCGCTACCCGAGGCCTATCGAAATTACTCCATTTTGTCTCAAGGTTGAGCCAAATTAGCGTACATATGTTGCGTAAAATGAGCAAAAATGGCTTCGTGAAATGTCTCTATTTTCGTGCCAGTACTCATATTTGCCACTTTTTGACCACAGAGGCATCTACCGCGCGAAATCGATAGGTCAAATCTGCCAAAAACGGCCCGTAAAAGAGCTCCCATTGCTGGGAGCTCTTTCATTTAATGGTGCAGGCGAAAGGACGTCCGCGTATCCGCTTCGCGGATCCGCACCGGCTTCGGCCGCCTGCCGGCGGACTCGCCAGCTCGCTAAAAACGCTCCGCGTTTTCTTGACGCTCGCTCCTTCGCAGGTTAAAGTCCCCGCGATGGGCCTATAACAAAAAAGCTCCCATTGCTGGGAGCTCTTTCAATCAATGGTGCGGGCGAAAGGACTTGAACCTTCATGGGGTTGCCCCCATACGGACCTGAACCGTACGCGTCTGCCAATTCCGCCACGCCCGCGTGCAGGAATTAGAATAACGGAGCGCCACCGCGAACGCAAGAACTATTTTTGAAAAAGTTTGCAGGCATTTTCCCAGGCGGCTCGAGCGATTGCTTCGGCGTCCTCACCGGTACGATCGACGCGGTCGTTGACCAGCGCGTTTGCCGTGATGGAAATCATTGCAGGCTCGCACTCAAGACCGCGAATGGGCTCCGGCGCCATATAGGGACAATCCGTCTCGAACAAAATACGGTCGAGCGGGGTTGCCGCGAATGCCTCGCGCACGTCGTCGTTGCGCTTAAAGGTAGCCGCGCCGCCATAGGCGATGTAACAACCCAAATCCACAAAGCGCTCCATCGTGGCTCGGTCCTCGCCAAAGCAGTGCAGTACGCAACCGGCCTGGGGCACGCCGACCTCGCGCAACACGTTATAGGCGTCCACATGCGAGGCGCGCTCCCCGTCCGTGTCCTCATGACGCAGATGCAGCTCTACCGGCACATTGCGGCGTACGGCAACGTCGAGTTGGCGTGCCATACAGTCGATCTGCACGTCGTGGGGCGCCGGCGCAATATCGTCGTCGTAATCCATGTGGTAGTCCAAACCGATCTCGCCAATACCAACGCATAGGGGATCATCGAGCGCAGTCACAATCTGGGCATGGATGTTATCGGTGTAGTCGGGCGCGCCATACGGATGCACACCGGCGAGATACTTGACCTGCGGAATATCCCGCATCGGCAGGATTTCGCGAACCAGCCAGTCGCTATAGTCCGTCACGCTGCGCTTATCGGCAATGGGATCGAAGACCGTCACCAACAAGTCAATGCCCGCTTCCTTGGCACGCTCGAGCGTCTCGGGCACTTCCTTGCTCCAAAATGAAAGCAGGTGCGCATGCGTATCGGCAAGCGGCGCCAGCGGCACCGGGCAGGCCACCGTTTTCTTCTTTTTGGTAAACGTCACGCGTTCGACATTAGGCGTCATGGGAAAGCTCCTGAGCCAAGCGGACAAAGGCGGCGACGCCGAGCGTCTCGGCGCGCGTGGTGGATGCGATACCGCAAGCCTCAAAGGCGGCATCGAGCACGTCCTTGGCAAAGCCGTTGGCGCTCATGGAATTGCGGATGGTCTTGCGACGCTGGGCAAATGCAGCGTCAATCACGCGGGCCACAAATTCGCGATCGAGTCCTTCGGGCACCACACCGTCAACACGGTCGATGCGCACGACGGCCGAGTCCACGTGTGGCGCCGGCATAAAGCAACGCGGCGGCACCTCAAAGCGACCCGTTACCTGCGCATACAGGCCAAGCTTTGCCGTATAGCCGCCATAGGTCTTGTTGCCCGGCACTGCGGCAATGCGATCGGCAACCTCCTTTTGCACCATGACGACGGCGCGCTTGAGCGCCGGCATCGTCTGGAAAAATTGCAAAATGATCGTCGCCGCCACGTTATAGGGCAAGTTCGCGACAAATACCGTCGGCTCACCGCCCGCAGCCTGCTCAATCTGCTCCGGCGTCACCTTGAGCGCGTCGCCCATGATAAAGCGGAAGTTGGCATAGTCGGCGGCGTGGGCGTCGAGCACCGGTTCGAGCTCAGGATCTGCCTCGATCGACGTGACGCACGCCGCCTCCTGCAGAAGCGCAAGCGTGAGCGTACCAACGCCCGGGCCAACCTCGAGCACGCGCTCATCGCCCGTGAGCTCGGAAAGCTCGCAGATGCGCTCAATCACATGGTTGTCGATCAGGAAGTTCTGGCCCAGGCGATGCTTGGTCGCAAGGCCAAACTCCTCCAGCAGCTCCCTGGTGGCCGTGGGGTTTGCCAAAGGCGAAGTTGTCATGGTTGCCTCCTTAGCATGATGGCGGCGTCTTGAAACAAAAGGGCATGGACCGTGGCGGCCATGCCCTTACAGCTAAACAGCAAATTGCCGATATGGCGCTCGCGCGGTCTCTACGCCAGACGCGGGAACAGCGGATCGCCCTTCTCGACGGGCTGACCACCAGCAAGCAGGCCCCAAGCGCAAATGCCCTTGAGGTCGTCGCTCGCGGCCTCTTCCTCGCAGGACAGGCGGCGCAGGGCCTCGGTGGAAGTCTCGGGCATAAGCGGCATCAGCAGGTGGGCGGCAATGCGGATGGCCTCGAGCAGGTTGTAGATCACAAATGCCAGCTCGTCAGCCTTGGCCTCGTCCTTGGCTAGCGCCCAAGGCTCGGAGTCCTCGATGTAGTGGTTGGCGGCATGGATGAGCTCCATGATCTCGTCCTTGGCTCCGCCGTAATCGAGCACGTCCATCTTGGCCATGTAGCGCTCGACCAAACCGTCGGCAATCTTTGCCAGCGGGCTGTCGAACGCATCGAACGATGCGGGCTTGGCGGGCGCGCAACCGTCAAAGTACTTGCCGCTCATGTTGAGCGAACGCGAGATAAGGTTGCCCCAGCTGTTGGCCAGGTCGGCGTTGTAGACCTGCTCCATGCGATCGAAGCTGATAGCGCCGTCGGTACCGGGAACGACGTCGGTCATAAAGTAGTAGCGATAGCCCTCGACGCCCAGCATGTCGATAACGTCCTGCGGAGCGATGGCGTTACCGCGGCTCTTGGACATCTTCTCGGCCTTGCCGGTCTCGGCATTGCGCACGGTCAGGAAGCCGTGGGCAAAGACGTGCTCGGGCAGGGCCTCGCCGATGGCCATGAGCATGGCGGGCCAAATGACGCAGTGGAAGCGGATGATGTCCTTACCCACGATGTGGAACTGCGCGGGCCAGCGATAGGCCAGCTCGGCACGCGCCTCGTCGGTGTCGACACCGTAGCCGACGGCCGTCATATAGTTGAGCAGCGCGTCAAACCATACATAGGTCACATGGCCCTCGTCAAACGGAACCTGGATGCCCCAGTCAAAGCTCGTGCGACTCACGGAAAGGTCGTTGAGGCCGCCCTCGACAAAGCTGCGAACCTCGTTCATGCGGAACGCAGGCTCGACAAAGTCGGGGTGCTCGTCATAGAGCTTGAGAAGCTTGTCCTGGAAGGCGGAAAGCTTAAAGAAGTAGGACTCCTCCTGGACGCGCTCAAGCGGACGGTGGCAGTCGGGGCATAGATGCTGGCCGACGCTGCCGTACTCCTCGTCGCCCTTCTGGACCTGCGTATCAGTGAAGTAGGTCTCGTCAGGCACGCAATACCAACCGTCGTAGCTGCCCTTATACAGGTAACCGGACTCCTTCATGCGCTCCCACAGGTACTGCACGGCATGATGCTGGCGCGGCTCGGTGGTGCGGATGAAGTCGTCGTTGGAAATCTCGAGCTTGCTCCAAAGCTCCTTGAAGTGCGGGGCCTGGCTATCGGTCCACTCCTGCGGCGTCATGCCATGCTTGGCTGCGGCCTCGGCGACCTTCTCGCCGTGCTCGTCCATGCCGGTCAGGAACTTGACGTTATAGCCGGCGGAACGGCGATAGCGAGCCTGAACGTCGGCGATGATGGTGGAATAAGCCGTGCCCAGGTGCGGATCGGCGTTGACGTAGTAGATGGGCGTCGTGATAAAGAACGAAGGCTTGCTTTGATCCATGGGGTTTGTCCTCCAGAAAAACGTTGCATACAGAGGATGATTCTAGCGCAAGGGCTGGATATCCTCCATCTATTGCATATCGAGCACCATGGCATAGACATCGCGCTTGCGGCGCGAATACTTCTGAGACAGGCGCTTGGCCACCGCAGACGCGGGCTCCCCCTCCTCGAGCGCGGCGCGGATATCCTCGCGCAGGGCCTCGTCGGGATCCGCTGCCGTGGCGCCGACCGGCACGATACCGGCCTCCTCATCCTCGCTCGGTGGCGCGATGACCAGCGCAATCTCGCCCTTTACCTCGCCGCGAGCACGCAGCTCCTCGGCAAGCTGGTCAGCGGGCCCGCGCAAGACCTCCTCGTGCAGCTTGGTGAGTTCGCGGCAGACGGCAAGCTCACGCTGGGGAAAGACCTCCGCCACGGCCTCGAGCGTCGCCACGATGCGATGTGGAGACTCGTAGAAGATGAGTGCGCCGGGCACCACGGCAAGGCGCTGCAAACGGCGCACACGGTCGCCGTGCTTTCGGCCCAAAAAGCCCTCGAAGAAAAAATGCTCGCAGGGAATGCCGGACGAAACGAGCGCCGTGACGCAAGCAGAGGGCCCGGGAATAACTTCGACGGGCACATCGGCCTCACGCGCCGCCTCGACCAGCGCCTGGCCGGGATCGGACACGCTCGGCATGCCGGCGTCCGAGGCAAAGGCGAGGGTCTCCCCCGCCAGCAGACGGTCGACCAGGCCGGCAGCGCGGCTAGCGATCACATTCTCATCGCAACGGACAAGCGGCTTGGAAATGCCCAGGTGCATCAGCAGCTTTGACGTCACACGCGTGTCTTCGCAGCAAATGACATCGGCAGCGGCAAAAGCCTCGCCAACGCGCGGGGACAGGTCGCCTAGGTTGCCGATGGGCGTGCCGACCACATAGAGTTTGCCCGTATGGGCGCTGTTTTGCGTCATATCAACCTATTCAATCATGCCGCGCTCGAGCGTACCGAGCGCCGCGCGGGCGTCCCATGCTGCAATGCGCTTCTCGGTCTTCCACGTTTGGAAGAACCAACCGGCAGCCGGCGCAAACGAAGCCAGCTGGTTGGCGATAAACACGCGCTCGTAGGCATTGCGGCCCTCGGGCGTAACCGACGAGTTGGCAAAGATCGCCGCACCCGACCATTCGCCCACCAGCACGGGGAACCCAGTCGAAATCGCCTCTTTGAGCTCGCGCTTGTTGCGCGAAATCGCCGTCGTCAGCCCGCGGGGGCTCGTGATGTCGAGCGCATATTCGTCACGGTAATGGTACAGGTGAAGGTCCATGTAGACGTTCTTGTACTTGGCGCCGCGCATAAAATGCTTCCACTCGCTGGGATGCCCCGACGACGAGAAGACGACGATCTTATCCTCGGGCATATACGAACGGACGAGCTCGTAGGCATCGCGATAGAAATTGCGCAGGTAGTGGGCCGGAATGCCATCCGTTATGGTGAAGAGGCTCTTGCGAACGCTCATCTGCGGCGTGTCCAGCAGCTCAATGCCCAGCAGGCTCTCGGCCTCGCCATAGCGATCGGCCAAGCGCTCGAGCACGTCGAGTGCGACGTGACGGCCGTTGGTGGACGAATGCCACTCGGCGACAGCCTCCGGCGTGGTGGGCGAATCGTTGGAATCGCCCTGGCCACCGGGCACGGTTGCCAGATCGAGCAGCACGCGGATGTCGTACTTGGCAGCCCACTCAATTGCACGGTCAATGTAGTCGACAACCGAGATGTAGGACGCATCGGACTCCTGCGAACCAAAGGCATACCAGGGCACCGGTAGACGCACGGCATTGAGACCGATCTGCGCCATGCGACGAAAATCGTCCTCGCTCACAAACGTCTCGTAATGGCGGCGCATGCGCTCGTTATAGGCGGCGGTACCCATGGCCTCCTGTAGCTCGGCCGCGTTGGATGCACCGGTCGCCGCGTACAGCGACGGGGTCACCCAAGGCTCGGGAATAAACCAGCCAGAGAGATTAACGCCGAGTATCCTCTCCATCACTGCCCCCTTCGGATCATGCAGGTCGAACCCGCATCGTATTGCATAGGATAAGTATCGTTTTGAGTATACCCGCGTGTGCGGACAGGCGACCGAACGGTCTGCAAAGTGACGCGAAAGTGGGAGGAATGTCTGGGGCGGGCGGGCTCGGAATGGTGCGACGAGGTGTGTACGCGCGCCAAAGGCAGGCACCGGAAAGCATGTCCCGTTCTATCGCTCAATAATGGGGCGCATTTTCCGCAGAACCCTACATAAAAGAAAAGGACCCCTTTGCAGAGGTCCTAGTCAATTCAAGGTGGCGGGGAAGGGAAACGCGTCCGCGCGCTGCGCGGACGGACCGCTGCGGCGCTTACGCGCCTTGCGAGCTGCGCTGGCAAACGCTTACGCGTTTACTCAGCTCCGCGCCCTCACGGGGTTCGATTCCATGTGGGGGCTGCATAAAAGAAAAGGACCCCTTTGCAGAGGTCCTAGTCAATTCAAGGTGGCGGGGAAGGGAATCGAACCCCTGACACGAGGATTTTCAGTCCTCTGCTCTACCAACTGAGCTACCCAGCCATTTGAGGTGTGCCTTGTTTCAAGGCTTGATTAGTATAACCAAGGACGCGTTCCGGTCAACCGAGAATTTTAAAAAAGTTTTTGAGCACAGCCTCGGTTCTATAAATCGGCACGTCAGAGGCATCAGCCGGCAGCAAGAAGTTTTTCGCTCAGAGCCGCACGGGCAAACTCACTTGGCGTCATCCCCTCGGCAGCCGCCCGTCGACGAATGGCCTCCTTCATTCCCAGAGGAATCTTGACCGACAGCGTTGCCGTCCCCTCACCTGAGAGTGGGGGCCGTCCATGCACGATCCCACCAACGGTGTGTTCGCCATCCGGAAACTCTCCGCGCTCGTACGACTCGCACCACGCGTCAATCATTTCATCCGTTACAACCTGACCATTAGCGGCCGTATACGTCTTGCCCATCATCGACCCCTTTGCCGAGCCTGTTCAATCTCCTGCCAAAATTTCTTCTGGACTGGAGACAAGGCATGAATGATAAGCCACCCACGGACAAGCTCGACCGCGACAAGCTCCACGCTTCGTCCGTCTGGGAGCCATCCAATCGCAAGCCATCTCGGCGGCTCGTCCTTCGACTCGCGACGAATGCACTCAGTAACCGCAAGCCAAGCGCTAAGCACCTGCTTTTCCGTCAGGTGCTTTTTAGCGTTGGGATGGATCTCAACATCCATGCATCTTCTCCTCCATCTTACCCAATTTCGTATGACGAAAGTCCGCTGTCGCCAATTCTTAAGCCGGCACGCGTTGGAGAGCAGGGATCGAAACAATGATTGAAGGACGCTCTAGTACGGCCCAGGCGCCGGGGCAGGAGCACGTGCGCCAAGGACGAACGCTTTCGTAGCGCGCGAGGATATTGCCGTCGCGATCGATGAAGGCGATGTCGATGGGATAGGCCATAAAACACGTATGGACCGAAGAGCAGCGTGGAAACGCCATGACGAGCGGCAGACCGTTGGCGGCAACCGGACACCGTCCCAGCATGCCGCGCAGGCGCACGGCAAACGACTCCGCCACCGCAAACTCGGCCGGCGTCCAACCCAGCCTGTTGAGCGCCCGCGCGTACGCGATGTAGGACGAGACCGCGGTCACATGACCACCCCCGGACGCCATGGATCGACCGTCACCGCGCGCTCGTGCGACAACGTTGTCGGCGCCCCCAGCGTAACGCCAGCGATGCTGAGAGAAGTCGGCCACGGCTCATAGTGCATGGTGCAGGTGTAGGTCCTAAACGTACCGGATAGGGAGAGCAGGCCACCATCCGATGCCTCCGCGCCTTGCTCGCTCGACACTTCGATCTGCAAGCCATAGCCTTCCATGGCATTCAGAATTTGAGTCTGAACCGTCGCCGAGGCATCGGCAGAGCTTTCGTCGCCCTCCCCCTCCGACGCCACGGCGTGCGCCAACACGATGTCGGGCACCACGCGGTCGAAGCGCGCGACAGCGCTGGCAAAGATCATGACGTTGTACACGATGAGTGCCAGCACCAGCAAAACGGGCGTAACCACTGCCATCTCCACCGTCGCTTGGGCGCGCTCCTCGCGCAGACGCATGCGGATACTCATTACGACCCACCGCCCAGAGCGCCAACCAGCGTGGCGACATCGACGGTGAGCGGGATGGAGCCGCCGCCGGGCAGAGGAATCTCCGCAAGCGTGAACACCGTGCCGCTAATGGTGCGTTCGACTTGATATTCCAACGCCTCGCAAAGCGCCTTGGGATCGGTCACGCCCAACGGAATACTTCGCAGCTTGTCTTGCGCTTGAGAGAAACCAGCAATGTCAGACCCCGGACTCTTAATGACGTTGGCGGAATCGGTCAGCACCGGCTTTCGCAGGCGCAAGTCGCACGGCTCCAAGCCCAGCGCCGCCACGGACGCCGAAACGGTATCGCCGAGCCACGATGCGATGGAGCCCAACGCGCCGCTGCCCCCTCCTAGGCCTTTAATCATCTCGTCCATAAGTTCGTCGGCCGAACCTTGGATGTCTCCGTATCCCACAAGCAGCCGTCCCCAGACATCCATGACGCCATCGAGTACGCCGGCAACGCCACCCGAGCGTTCCTTCAATGTCGAGAAAAATCGCGAAAGCACGTTGTTTTGCGCCGTCGCCCCATCGGGCGCCAGCACCGCGGCAGAGATGGCACCGCGATCGCCAAGCCTGACTGCCGTGTTAAACGAAGAGCTGAGCTCATCGGGGCTCGAGATGGCACCCGAAACCGCAAAGGCAACCACGCCGTTGCGACCGGGCGGAGCGATACGCGGACGCTCACCGGAAAGTTCTTTGATGGCGGTATCGAACGCATTGCCCGCACGGTCGGCTTCGTCCTCGGTCTGACGCTCGAGCTCGAGCTCCTTGTTGCGACAGTCGACGTAGTCCTCCAGGGCGTCTTTAAACTTGTCAAAGTGATACTCGAAGCCGTTTTCGATAGAGGTTGAAGGCGCCGCAACAGCACCAAGCGACAAAACGCCAAAATGGCATTTGCTGCATTTATCCTGTCCATCGTAATCGGCAACCGAAGCAAATCCGCTCGGCGTCCCTTTCTTATAGTTGGGGCAGGTCGTCCCGTAATGCAGATACGCCTTGTCATCGTTTACGCTAGTCGGCCACACCGCATCGGTATAGAGTTCCGTCGCCCGAACCTCATCAGAGTTGCGCGGCAGCAGCGGAATATAGGAGGAAACCCTGTCTCCGTTCTCGGTTATATATGCCCGATCGACCTCCGCGTTCGCATAGGTATAAAACGCCTTACGCGCCGCAGACTCTGCCTTCATCTCGACACTCGAGCCCTGGGGCTTCTCATTTGTCAGACGCCAATGGTAGTAGTCCTTCGCGCGATCAAGGGCAACTTGAGGCTCCCACGTAACGCTCGATGAGTAATGCGGATTTTGAACACCGGAAAGATCCGTTAGGCTTTTTGCGCGCTCCCACATACAAGAACAGCTGCCGACCGAGCCCTTGTCAGACCCACCACAATCCGCCAGCCAAGCGCGCTCCTTTGCCTTCGCCGTCTCCTCCGAGGCCTTCCGCAGCTCCTCGGCCGCACGCTCTAAATCATCTGATGTGTCTTTAATGGTATCGGTCGAGATCTCTGACCCTTTGAGCGCAGCAAAGTCCGACTCGGATGTCCTGGGCACGGCAAGCGCCGTACCGGTATAGGTCACACTATCGGTATCCTGCGCCGACACCGCCTGCGTGGCACGCGCGGCGATCAGATACGGCAGAGCCGTCTCGATTTTCTGTAAGCCTTCCGATGCGCTTTTGGCAAACTTGTTGCGCGTTTTAATGATCTCGATCCCGGTGTCGACCATATTGCCGGCAACCGGCTCGGCACCCGGGATGAGGATGGCGACCAGGCCCGTCCCGATCGTGGCAAACCCCGCCAGCCCCAGACTCAAGATACTCGCATCAACCACCGTGGCAGCCGTGTGATAGGACGACACTACGTTGGCACCCGCCAGCGCGCCGCTATCGGCCGCCACCTGGGTGTCCCCGGCACGCGACATGCTCCATATCGCCGCGGTCGACGAAAACAACAATGTGAGCACCACTAGGATGACCACGGCAGAAGAAAGCGTGGTATAGGCGCCGTCTTCGATAAACAGATCGACACCGGCTCGACCCATAAAGCCGCCTCGCTTGCAATGGCAGCTCGGACGGCGCGTCAAAACGCGTCTAGACCAGAAACGCTTAATCCCATGTAGCAATCCACGAATCATAATCTCCCTCCAGCCATTCGGGACGCGATTGATACGAGACATCGACCTTGAGCTCAACGTAGCCGCCCTCGGCGGCACCACCCATAGCCTGCGCAAACGCACCGATCACGGGCAACGGCTTGACCTCGCCGGAAACGGACACGGACGAGACGCCACCCGCACCGGCCCGGCCAAGCTCGATATCCCACGACAGCGGCCCGCCGGCATGAAAGATCGAAACGTTGGGCACTGCGGCAAGCCGGCGGCGGGTGAACTCCTTAAGATCGTCGTCCTCCGCCGTCGTCGTGGTCATGAGCCGCGCGGTCTCGGCGGCGGCAGACTCCATGACCGCGCGCGTATAGAGCAGGCACACCGGCTGCAGTGCGAGAAGGATGAGCGTCAGAAACGTCGGCAGCAAAAAAGCGGCCTCGACCGTAGACTGCGCCCGGTCCTCACGCGCGATATCAATACAACGCGATGTCCTCAGCGCCCGCAGCGGCGTCGATAACCGACATCGAGGCAACGCCATGGGATGCCGCCCGCTCGACCAGCGCCGCCAAGCGCCCATCGGTGCCAGCACGCCAAAGTCCCGCAATCGCCAGCACGATCGATAACAGCGCCACCGTGACGATGGCGTATTCCACAGTCGCTTGGCCAACCTCTTCACGCAGAACGCCATGCATTTCACGATCCCTCCTTTGAGTTTATTGTTTGCGGGACCAGGCGCACGGCGCGCAGACGACACGAAGCATCGCCAGTATCCGCGGCAACCGTCACCATATCGACCCAGCCGCGTCCGTCGCGCACGATAGCGCCCCACACGTTGCCCTTGATATCGAGATAGCCGCTCAGAGCAAGTTGTGCCGTGGGTACCTCGCGATAGGCACGCAGCATATCCGCTGCCGCTTCGGTCATCGGTCGGTCCTCGGACCATGCAAGCCGGACCGCAATCGCGTTGCCCTCAGGCGAATCCGTCGCAGTGCCAGACCGCTTGTCGAGCGCCCGCAGAAAGGTTTGCGCCGTGACAGCGACATCCGAATCGTCCGCATCTCGCATCTCATCTTTTTGAGACGCCACCGCCGAATCTGAGCCCAAATCGGAGGCGGTCCCAGGACGCTGCTGCCGCGCGGCGTTAAGCCCCCAAAGCACCACCGCTATCGCCACGGTCAGGCAAGCAAACACCAGCAGCACCCCGATGGGGCGCTCGCCCTCTACAGGCTGTTGATGCCCTCGCTGATAGCGTTCCATAGATCTTGGACCTTGCCCTTAAATGCGACGATGGCGATGATCGCGATCACCACGAGCACGCCGACCAAGATGGCATACTCGGTGGTACCCTGTGCACTCTCCTCCTGCAATAGTTCCTTGGCGCGCTGACGAACATGTGCCGCCCGGCAAAACGCCCAGCCCTGGACCTTGCCAGCAGCGTCAGTCATCGTGTTCATGTATTCCTCCCTACATCATCCCGCCTGCTCCCAGCAGCGGGCCCAATATGGACAGAAGCAACGCCGGCAAGATGAGCGTGCCGGTGGGAATCAGCAGCTTGACGGGTGCACGCTCGATCTCGCGCTCGACCGCGGCGCGATGAGCCGCACGGATCTCGCGACTTTGAGCGGCCAGCGTCTCGGCAAGTGGGGCACCCAGGGCGAGCGCCTGCCCCACCGTGATGGCAAAGGTCTCGAGCGCTCGCACGTCCAGGTCGCGCGCGGCGGCCAACAACTCGTCCTCACGCGTGCCCACGCCCACCTGCCACGCCATACAGGCGCGTTCAAGGCGAAGAGCCAGCACTGACCGGCGGTTGGCGCAGAAAATCTCAAGCGCCGCATCAAACGAAAGACCGGCCGAAAGACCCAAGCGCACAACATCGATCATCTCGGACACTTCGCCGAGCGACACTCGCGCCGGGCCGCCCGCTCCAACCGCGCCCTTCACTCGCGCGGTCAGAGCATCGACCACCGAGCGACCCGCGGCAGCGACCAGCACCGCCTCGCGCATGCAGGCCCCTGCGATCTTGCGTGCATCCGCCCGATCCAAACCCGTCGCGACAAATACACTCAGGGCGCACAGGCAAGCCGCAACTGCAACCGGGGCGCTCATAGCTCCACCCGCATAATGCGCCGGATAACCACCAGGGCAACGGCGTTGAGGGCAAGACCCAGCACCACAGCGCCCGCGCCGGCAGGCGTCGCAAGACCGCGACGAAAATCTGCCGAAAGCAGCGCCAACACCGCGCACATGCCCGCCGGCATCGCCGCGACCATATGCGCAGACATGCGAGCCTGCGACGTCTTAACATCCAGGCGGCGCTTGAGCTCAATGCGCTCCCCCACCATGCTCGACGCCTCGGACAGTAAGTCGGCAAGCGGAGCGCCGGTGCGCTGAGACACCTTAAGCGCCAAGGTCACAAGCGAAAGACCGGGGGCGTCGATACGCACGAGCAAGTCATCGAGCGCGTCGGTCGCCGAGATGCCGCAATCGATCGCCGCCGCCACCCGCAAAAACTCGGTATGCACTGGCTCTTGCGCATGAGCGCCCACAAAGCGCATGCCCTGGGCCAGCGAATGTCCCGAGGCAAGCGACATGGAAAGTGCGGTAAACGCCTCGGGCATTGCCTCTTCTGCATCGTGTTGCTCGCGCCGGCTCTCAAAGCCATCCCGAGCGGCACCAACGGCAAACGGAGCAACAAGTCCCAAGGCAAATCCGAGGGGCGATAACGACACCATCGTTAGTAAAACGCAGCAGACACCGCTCGATAGCAGCAGAAACGCCAAACGTCCCGAAGCATCTTCGATCACGAGGCCAAGGCGATGCGCCGGAGCCAGCGATGCCCACGAACGGGCGATCTTTTTCAGCAGATCGTTTTCCACCAGCTCACGCGGCAGCTTCTCTGCCACCGTCTCGAGCGCCTGACGTGCCAGCTCCGCCAGCGGTACCTGCGGCACACGAGGTTCCGCCCCGCACGCCGTCGCGACAGAAAGCCCTGCCAAGCCCCCTACGACGAGGGGCACAGTGATCTCCATTCGTCCACCTCCTCTTGTGTGAGCGTCCCCGACCGCAGGCCTTCTGCGATAAACGGCGGCTCGCGGTCAAGCGTCCAGGTGCGCTCGGCGGCATCGAACGTCACATAGCGCTCGAGCTCTACGCCACCCGATGCGGCGCGTCGCACCCCCGAATACGAGGAGACGAAACGCCTGCCATCGGCGTGGCGCTCGGACATCACGATGCCGTCGAGCGCCATGGCAATCTGCTCCTCGATGAGCTCGCTCGGCAGATCGATGCCATAACGTGCAAGCAACGTCAGACGCACCACGGTCTCCTGTTCTGAACCCGCATGAAGTGTGGTGAGCGACCCGTCGTGGCCCGTGTTCATGGCCTGCAACATGTCGCAGCACTCGGCACCGCGCACCTCGCCCACCACGATGCGGTCGGGGCGCATGCGCAGGGCATTAGTTACCAGGTCGCGGATCGTCACCGCGCCTTCACCCTCAATTGAAGCCTCGCGCGCCTCTAGGCGCACCACGTGCGGATGATGCGCAAACTTGAGCTCGGCAGAGTCCTCGATCGTCACGATGCGCTCGCCGGTGGAAATCTCACATGACAACGCGTTGAGCAGGGTGGTCTTACCAGATCCCGTGCCTCCCGCAACCGCCAGGTCCTGTCGCAGCGACACCGCGCACGACAGCAGCTGCGCATACCAAAGCGGCAGCGACCCCAGCCCCACAAGCTCGTCCAGCGAGCAGATACGGTCCGAGAACTTTCGGATGGTGAGAATCGGTCCGTCAATCGCCACAGGCGGAATCACCGCGTTGACGCGATAGCCCGTTTTGAGGCGGGCGTTGACGATGGGGCTGCGCTCGTCGATACGGCGGCCAAGTGGCGAGATGATGCGGTCGATAAGCACACGGATCTGTTCATCATCCTCAAACGCATGCTCGATGGGGTACAAGACGCCGCCGCGTTCAAAGAAAGCCGAGCGGCAGCCGTTGATCATGATCTCGGTAACGGTGTCGTCCTCGATGAGCGGCTGCAACGGCCCCAAGCCCACCACGTCATCCAAAATCTCGTCGATGATGGTTTCGCGCTCGGGCGTCGCGAGATCGGTCGGCTCCTCAACATTGAGCGCCGCCTCCACCGCAGGACGCAATTCCGAGCGGGCAAGTGCCGGGTCGATATAGGCGCTGATACGCGCCACTTCGTCGTAACCCATGCGGTCCATCACGGCGCGCTTGGTGCGTCGTTTCACCGCGCGGCGACGCCCCGCATCTACAGGCGCTGCCGCCGCTGCAGCGCCGGCAGCCTTAATCCTCGTTTGCAGGCTCATCGCTGATCACCCTCGCGCAACCAGGGAAGGCGGATACGCGGGCGTTCGGTACGCGTTGCACGGTCGGCGACCATATCGCCCCAAGGGCCGACGGCGCACCCCAGTTCCACGAGCATCTCGCGCGTGGCCTCGCGCATGCTAGTCGCAAAAGCACTGGTCTGCCCCACCGCCTCGTCAGCGCGCCCAAACGCCATGAGCGCGGCGAGATCCTGCCCGCCATCGGCGATACGAATCTTGGAGCTCAACGCACAGGCAATCTCAAAGCGCATGGCGACGTCCTCGTCTGCCCCGCGCGCACCGAACCGGTTGAACACGGCGCTCATGCGCGTGCGCGGCACACCTACTCGACTTGCCAGTTCGATGACGCGCGACGCCGATGTCGCGGACGACACCGCCGCATCGCCAACGACCAGGCAACGGTCGCTCGCCGCCACCGCAGCCGCCACGGCGTCGCCCCAAAAGACCGAGGTATCGATAAATACCACGTCGGATTCGCGACGCAGGACATCAAGCAGTAGCTCCACCGGACGCGCCATGAGCTCAGCTTGCTCGGGCGCCGCGACGGGACCCCAGAGCGTAACGCCCGGCGCCACGCGCATCGATGTGGCTACGATATCCGGCTCGGTGAGCGTGCCCGCCGCCGACGGCTCGATAAGTGCCGCCATATCGCGCGGAGCATCGACGCCTAACAAGTCGTAAAGGTTTCCAAACATCAGGTCCAGGTCGAGCACGGCGGCACGCAAGCCCAACAGCGACGATGTGTGTGCCATGGTGGCAACGATCGTCGACTTGCCGCAACCGCCCGAACCCGAAATGGCGCAGATGACCGGAGCTCGATGCGGCGAAGCGGCAGCGTCTGCCGGCGGCATCGGAGGCGGCGGGGCGGGCGTCGGTGACAGCGTCCCCGTCTCCCCCGCCGCAACCACACGCTGCGTCCAAGCCGGCATGGCAGCTTGTTCGGTCTGCGAGGCAGGCTCGTTCTGCGCAATCTGCTCATGCTGCATCAGCGACAACTCGCCGCACCCGGCAAAGCCCTCAACTTCATCGAGTTCATCCGCCAGATTCACGCCGTGCACGTATCCCATATCTACAGCCGGGGAATCGCCAGCATGCTGCGCCGGCCCTCCAGCGTCATCGTGTACAAGGGGGTTCCGGGGGCGCCGACCATGCTCGGCTTCCGCTTTTCCATAATCATCAACACGCGGGCCTCTTGTAGCGCGAGGCGCCCCGGGTTCCCTATCAACAAAAGCATCGGGCTCAATCGTCATGCGCCGATCGGAATCAACCGCTCCCTCGCCCGTGCGCCCGTTGCCGCATATACTGTGTGCAGCGATGACCTCGGTCGCCCCCGCGCGAAACAGCCCCTCGATATCCGACGGATCGAGCGCTTCTATCAACACGACCACGCGGCTCACGCGGCCTTCGGCCGTCAGGCGCGCAACAGTCTTGCGCACATCTTCGGTATCAAACAGAGACGCCGCGATGATGGCAGCCCCGCGGCGTGACGGAAACGCCCGCGCCATGGAAACCAGCCCGTCCAGGTCACCCACGCGAAGCACCTGTGCACCCACATCACGGCCCTCGACTTCCCGCTGCAACAGTCCGTAATCGCCGCACGCGCAGCACGCAAGCCAGATCGCCTTCATCACTCGTCGCCTCCGCTCTTTTTGCCGCGCGCCGTGGCGGGAATCGTCAAGCTGACCGTTCCCTTGCCCGAGGCTCCCAGCAGTTCCTTGACGTCTTCGGGGTCAGCCGCCAGCGTCACCCATTCGATCTTGCCCTCGCGCGTGGCACCGGAATCCTCACTGGTATCGATCACGTGCGCGCCGCACAGCCGATCGGTTACGCCGTCTTTTTGCACATACACATCCACGTAGCTGCCCACGCCCGTAGCACCGCCGACCGAGTGCTCGGCATCGACCGCCACCGAAACGGCGACCTTGCCCTTAGGCACCTCGAGCTTGCGGCTCTCGGCCTTGGTGTAGACATTGCAGATCACGGCGTTTTTGGGAATACGCGAAGTCGTCACGTCGCCGCGCACCTGGCGCAGCTCGGTCGCCGCGTCACGCGGCAGCAGGCTCGTCAGCCATTCCTGGGTTATGACATTGGTCTCATCGAGGGTCTCGCCCACATCGATATCGCGCGCCGCGACGCATACCTCGACGCGATCGCCACCGTACTTGGCCAAGGTCTCAGCCTGGACCTGTTCGGCTTGCGAGCGGATCGACGAGCCGTAAACCATGCAAAGCAGAGCAGCGAGCACGCCCGTGACCAGACTGATGGCGATGCGCTTGCTCTTGTTCACGGCCGCTCCTCTCATGGCAGTGCCGGGCGAATGCCTGTACCACCATTGTCTGAGCGGTCAGAGTGCAAAGCGGCGCAATCGCAATCTTGGTTTTCGATGTCAAACCAATCGCTGACCAAAAGCTGACCAGCCCGTCAAGCTCGTGGCAAGGTTTTGGTCAGCACGTCAGCAAACTGCATGTTTCGAGGCTTTTCCGCAGCAAAAAAGCCGTCTCCCGAACAGTTGGGAGACGGCTGTCATAGGAAAAATCAATTACAGATGGACATCGGGATCGAGCATTTGAGCGCTCACGCGCATGGATGACGCCAGGTTTTGGAACGTTTCCAGACGCAGGCTGTCAATCTGCCCGGCGTCCTCGGCCTCGCGAACGGCGCAACCCGGCTCATGGGTATGCGTGCAATCGCCAAACCGGCACGCGCGCGATGCCTCGACAATCTCGGGGAAGGCGCGCGCCAGACCCCGCTCGTGACCCACGAGCGGTAAGCTGCGCAGGCCCGGGGCATCGGCGATCACGCCGGCGTCGCCCGGCAGCGCCACCATCACGCGCGCGACGGTAGTGTGACGGCCCTGGTCGTCGCGTTCGCGCACACCGCCGGTCGCCAACGTATCGTGGCCCAGCAGTGCATTGAGCAGCGTCGACTTGCCGGCACCCGACTCGCCCAGAATCATGGCGCAGCTCCCGGCGGGCACGCAGGCACGGACCTCGTCCAGACCGCGGCCCTCGGCAGAAGACGTCACGATCACGCGCACGTCCGGACCCACCAGACGACGCACGCGGTCCAGATCGCGCTCGAGCTCATCGGCCTCGCAGCGGTCGGCCTTGGTGAGTACCACCACCGGTTCGGCATCGCAATCGAGCGCCAATACCAGTGAGCGCGCCACGCGATCGAGCAGCACCTCGCCGGCGCCGAGCGCCTGCACGATCAGCACGCTGTCAACGTTGGAGCAGAGCACCTGGCGCTCACCGCGGGCACGGCCACGCCAACGCTCAAAGCTCGTACGGCGCGGCAGCACGCACTCAATCACGCCCATATCGTGCCCGGGAGCGCGGCGCACCGCCACACGGTCGCCCACGGCAGGCAGCAGGACCTCGTCCTCGCCGCGCGACTTGGCAAACCCCACGGCATGCTCGGCGCGGAAGGTATCATCGGCAGTCGCCACCAGCGGAAACCCGCGATCCAAGCGCACCACGGCGCCAAGCTGCATCTGCTCGGGCTCCTCGGCATGTGCACAAAAATCATCAAAGGCAGTCTGCTGGGCTTCATCGACCGGCAGGTCATCAAACGCCGGAACGTCCTGCAGCGCGTCGAGTCCCGGCACGCTCGCCAGCAGCTCCTCGGCAGACGCGGGAGCCTCGGTCGCGAGCTTCCGACGACGATCGCGCTTAGCCCGCGCTCCCGTCGTCTTTTTCTTCGCTTTAGCCTTAGCCTTGCCCACAAGCGCCTCCCAGCACAAAACCACACAACTGAGCAGGTATTTTACCCACAAAAAAGAGTCGGTCGAGCAAGTGCTCGACCGACTCACATACTTTCCCTCAGCTAATGGTCCCGAGAGGTTATCCGAAGGCCCGCCCGCCGGGAGGGGTTTCTTCTGAGCGATCCCGCAGCGCGAAGCGCGAGGACCAGCGAAGAAGAAAACACGCAGGGGCGGGCCCGGACAGGTTAACTTACTCCTTCTCGACCGCGCGCATGATCGCCTTGTAGATCTCCATCAGCGGGATGATCAGGAAGGCCAGGCCCAGGGCAGCAACAACGCCCTTGAGCTCAAGCGTCACGGGGCCAAAGAACATCTCGGCAAGCGTCGGCTGCACGGTTACGATCACCGTCAGCACCAGCGCCAGCGCGGCGGAAGCCCACAGCCACTTGTTCTGCTTCTTCATGGTGAACAGCGACGCACGACGGCTGCGCATATTGAAGCAGTGGAAAATCTCGACCATGTTGAGCGTGATGAAGGCCATCATCACGCCTTCCTCGTCGGCATTGCCGGCGATCATATCGGCGATGTGGATGTAGCCCATGTCAAAGTACACGCCCACAAAGAAGCTCGCCAGCACCAGCACGGTGATGATTAGGCCCTGGACCACGCAGTCCAGACCCATATGTCCGGCAAAGACACCATCCTTGGCGTTGCGCGGCTTGCGCTTCATGATGTCGCCCTCGGCGTCCTCCATGCCCAGCGCGAGCGCAGGGAAGCAGTCGGTGACCAGGTTCACCCACAGCAGCTGCACCGGCTGGAAGATGGTAAAGCCGATGAGCGTGGCGATAAACACCGAGAAGACCTCGGCAAGGTTGGCCGAAAGCAGGAACTGGATGACCTTGCGGATGTTGTCGTAGATGCGACGGCCCTCTTCGCAGGCACCGATGATGGTGGCGAAATTGTCGTCGGCAAGCACCATGTCGGCGACGTTCTTGGTGACATCGGTACCGGTGATGCCCATGCCCACGCCGATGTCGGCGCGCTTGATGGACGGGGCGTCGTTGACGCCATCGCCCGTCATGGCCACGATCTGGTCACGCGACTTCCAGGCCTCGACGATGCGGGTCTTGTGCTCGGGCTGGACGCGGGCGTACACGCCGTAGTCCTCGATGTGCGCGTCGAGCTCCTCGTCGCTCATGCGATCGAGGTCGGCACCGGTGATGGCATGGCTGCGATCGGTGACGATGCCCAGCTGCTTGGCGATGGCCACGGCGGTGTCGATGTGGTCGCCCGTGATCATGACGGTGCGAATGCCAGCGTCGTGGGCCTCGCGGATGGCTTCGGCGACCTCGGGGCGGACCGGGTCGATCATGCCGGACAGGCCGCAGAAGACCAAGTCGTGCTCGAGCGCAGCGGGGCTGCAGTCGCTCGGGACCTCGGTGTAGGTGCGGCTTGCCAGCGCCAGCACGCGCAGAGCCTCGTCGGCCATGGCCTTGTTGGCGGCCACGAGCTCGGCGCGACGCTCCTCGGTCAGCGGGACGACCTTTTCGCCCTCGTAGATATGGGTGCACAGGCCGATCACCACGTCGGGCGCGCCCTTGGTGTACTGCTCGTACTCGCCATCCAAGGTCTCGACGATCACGGACATCATCTTGCGGCCCGAGTCGAACGGGGCCTCGCCCACGCGCGGATGCTCGGCAGTCAGGCCGGTGAGGCCAGCCTTGCCGGCGTCGTTGACGAGCGCGCACTCGGTCGGCTCGCCCACGGCCTCGCCCAGCTCCTCGTCCCACTGAGCATCGGAGCACAGCGCCATGCCGGCCAGGAACTTCTCCTTGGGCGCAGCGAGCTCGTGCTTGACGACGGTCATCTTGTTCTGGGTAAGGGTACCGGTCTTGTCGGAGCAGATGGTCTGTGTGCAGCCAAGGGTCTCGACAGCAGAGAGCTTGCGGATAATCGCCTGGCGCTTGGCCATCTTGGTCACGCCAAGCGAAAGGACGATGGTCACGACGGCAACAAGGCCCTCGGGGATGGCGGCGACGGCGAGCGAGACGGCAACCATAAAGGTGTCGAGCAGGGCAGTCGGATCGGTAAGGACGTTGCCCACGCCGTGGCGGAGGATGTCAACGCCAAAGATGACGACGCAGATGACGATCACCATGATGGTGAGGATGCGGCTGAGCTCGGCGAGCTTCACCTGCAGCGGCGTGAGCTCTTCCTTGGCCTCGGCCAGGGCGCCGGCGATCTTGCCCATCTCGGTGTTCATGCCGGTGCCGACCACGACGGCGCGACCACGGCCGTACACGACGGTGGAGCCCATATAGCACATGTTCTTACGGTCGCCGAGCGGCACGTCGTCGGTGCCGGCGGCGAGCTCGATCACGTTGGCATGCTTCTCGACGGGCACGGACTCGCCGGTGAGCGCGGCCTCTTCGATCTTCATCGTGGCGCTCTCGAGCACGCGGCAGTCGGCCGGGACGGAGTCGCCCGCCTCGAGCATGATCACGTCGCCGGGCACGAGCTCGGCGCTCGGCAGGTGCACGAGCTTGCCGTCGCGTAGCACCTTGGACTGCGCCGCACTCATCTCCTGCAGGGCCTCGAGGGCCTCCTCGCTCTTGGCTTCCTGGACCACGCCCAGCACCGAGTTGACGATAACGACGAACATGATGATGGCAACATCGGCAAAGTCGGGCTCGCCCTTGACCATGCCCGTGAGCGCACTGATGACGGCGGCAACGATCAGCATGATGACCATAGGGTCAGCCATCTGTTCAAAGAAACGCCTCCACAGCGGCGTCTTCTCAGCTTCCTCGAGCTTGTTAGGGCCTGTCTTGGCGAGGCGCGAAGACGCCTCGTCGTTGCTCAGGCCGAGGTTCTCATCGACACCTTGGTCGCTGAGCACCTCCGCCGCGGCGGACAGGTATTCCTTTTGCATATAGAGTCCCCTCCTGGGATTCGGGCCACTCAGCAGATTGATGCCCGATCATAATTCCCAGGAGAAGGGCAAGGGCTCATCAAGGCTGCCGTGCTGAGCGGCAGTTGATAGTGGAGCTATGGTACCCCAAAGCGACGCGTCTAGCCAAAACAATCGGTTTGGAAATATGGTACGCACGCAACGGTGCAGACCGTGTGATGCTCAACATTGGTAAAACGTTTTTTCTTCGGCACATCGCCAAACTGACATATCGCCCAGATAGCAGCGGTTAGAGCGGTTGGTAAATTTTTTCATATACCGTTTATCCCGCAAAAAATGAACTTCTAATTCGGCATACGGTCGATTTTATGGGGTATTCGGTCAGCATTTCGTTATAATCAACACGGTTTTATTTCTTATGGTTTATCTATCAGCGCAAGACGATGTCAGATGGAGGTCTGAATGTACAAGCGCACTAAGATTGTATGCACCATGGGTCCCGCCTGCGATAGCGACGAGACCATCCGCGAGATGATCAAGGCGGGCATGAACGTCGCCCGTTTTAACTTCTCGCACGGCTCCTACGACGAGCACCACGGTCGCATCGAGCGCGTCCGCCGTATTTCCAAGGAGCTCGGTCTGCCTGTCGGCATCCTGCTCGACACCAAGGGCCCCGAGGTCCGCACCGGCCTTCTGGTCGACGGCAAGAAGGTTGCCGTCAAGACCGGCGATAAGATCGTCGTCACCGCTCAGCCCACGTCCGAGGATTTCCACGGCACCGCTGAGCACATCTCCCTCGACTACCTGGCTCTGCCCTCCGAGGTCGAGAAGGGCTCCCTCATCCTGATCGATGACGGCCTGGTTGCCCTCGAGGTCGAGTCCGTCAGTGGCCAGGACATGACCTGCGTCGTTAAGAACGACGGCCTGATCGGCGAGCGCAAGGGCGTCAACATGCCCAACGTCAACATCTCGCTGCCCGCCATCACCGAGCGCGATCGTCAGGACATCCTCTTTGGCCTGACCGAGAACATCGACTACATCGCCGCTTCCTTCATCCGTGACGGCGAGTCCGTCCGCGGCATCCGCGAGCTTTGCCGCGAGAACGGCGGCGAGCACGTGACGATCTTCCCGAAGATCGAGTGCGCCTTGGGCGTCGAGAACTTCGACGAGATTCTCGAGGCTTCCGACGGCATCATGGTCGCCCGTGGCGACCTGGGCATCGAGATCAAGCCCGAGCTCGTTCCGCACATCCAGAAGGAGATCATCGCCAAGTGCAACGCGGCCTACAAGCCCGTTATCACCGCTACGCAGATGCTCGACTCCATGCAGCAGAACCCGCGCCCGACGCGCGCCGAGGTTGCCGACGTTGCTAACGCCATCTACGACGGCACCGACGCCGTTATGCTCTCTGGCGAGTCCGCTGCCGGTAAGTACCCGGTCGAGGCCGTTAAGATGCAGGCCAGCATTGCTCTCGAGACCGAGAAGTACCTCCCGGCTCACGCTCCGCTCGAGGTTCCGGCCGATGCTCACGGCACCCGCGTTGTCAACAACGTTGTGGGTATGTCCGCTGTGAACATGGCCACCACCGTTGGCGCCAAGTGCATCACCGTGCCGACGACCACCGGTCGTACCGCTCGCCTGATCTCGCACTTCCGCCCCAACATGCCGATCTGCGCGTTCTCCCGCCACGAGTGGGCCGTCCAGCAGATGATCATGTACTGGGGCGTTATCCCGCACCAGGCCGAGATTACCCAGGGCACCGTCAACGGCACGATCGTCAAGGCGATCGAGACCGCTAAGGAGCTCGGCTACGTCGAGGCTGGCGATTTGACCGTCGCTACCGCCGGCGATCCCCGCATGAGCGTCCAGCTCGAGGACAAGGTCTCCTCGACCAACGTCGCTTACGTCGCTCAGGTGCGTTAAGTCGTACTTGCAAGCATGTTTGCATTGCAAAGGGCCCGGAAGGCTTCGCCTTCCGGGCCCTTTTTCTGTGTCAATGCCGGC
>CALBOJ010000053.1 GCA_937896835.1 uncultured Collinsella sp. | reverse complement strand
CGGGCCGTGTTCCGCTATGCGGTTGTCAATTTGCGAAAGAAATTATGCGTCACCTTCGTCAACCCGCAGGATAGCAGGGTTGTTCGCCATGGCTAGTCAAACGTTTTAGCGTTAATTAAACCCGAAATCGGCTGGTAATCGCCGTGAAATAAATGATTGAAAATCACGCAATCATGTATATCAGTTGTTTAGAGGCGTGTTTAGTTTTCGGATTGCTTTGCCGCCGCCTCGGCGCGCTCGGCATTCCATGCAACGAGCGCCTCGTGAACCGCTTTGGCGACATCGGCAGGAATGCCTCGAACTTCCGCGATCTCTTGCTCGCTCGCCGCGCGCAAACGCTTCATCGAGCCAAAATGGCGCATAAGGGCACGTTTTCTGGTGGGTCCCACGCCTGGAACGTCATCGAGTACCGAAACCGTCATGGCTTTATCGCGCAATTCGCGATGGAACGTGATGGCAAAACGGTGCGATTCATCGCGCACCTGTTTAATTAGATAGAGCGACGCGGACCCGGTCGGCAGCACGACGGGAGTCTCGTCCCAAGGCACGAAAACCTCCTCATCGGCCTTTGCCAAGCCACAAACTGGTATATCGAGCCCAAGAGCCTCAAGTTGCTTGATCGCAGCGGTCAATTGCGGCTTACCGCCATCGACAACGAGCAAATCGGGGCGCGAGCCAAAGCGCTCGTCGGCCATGCGCTCGGGAGCATAACGTCGTCCCAAAACCTCGGACATCGACACGAAGTCGTTTGCCTCGTCCAATTCGGCCTGAATTTTAAAACGACGATACTGACTCTTGTCGGCGCGCCCGTTGGTAAACACCACCATCGAGGCGACCGTAAAGGTGCCATGCAGTGTAGAGATATCGAAGCACTCGATACGCAACGGCGGCGATGGCAGCGCCAACGCACTTTCGAGCTCCAGGAGCGCTTGATTGGTGCGATCGTCAGCGTACCCCGTTCGCATCATGTAGCGCATGAGGGCATGGCGCGCATTTTTGGATGCCATATCGAGCAGACGGTGCTTTTCGCCACGCTGCGGCCTATGGAGATGGCAGGAACGCTCACGCTTGCCCGCAAGCCACTCCCCCAGTGCTTCCGCATCCTCAAGCTCGACGGAAAGGTTGACCTCAGCTGGAATATCAGCCGTCTCGTCGTAATAGCGCTTAAGAAAGCCCGACTGGAGCTCTTCCTCGTCAACATCAAGACCCTTGTCGAGAATGAACTCGCAGGTGCGAACTGTTCGGCCCTCGCGAACGACGAAGACGCAAGCGGCGGAGATGGTCTCCTCGCGATAGAAACCGATGACATCTATATCGACACTGGAGGGAAAAACGACTTGCTGACGATCGTCCAGACCCCTGATGACCTCCAAACGACGTTTGACGCGTGCCGCGCGCTCAAAGTCGAGCGCCTCAGCGGCATCCGTCATCTCGGAGGTCAGCTCATCGACGACATCCTTGCGATGGCCCGACAAAAAGCGCTCGACACGCTTGACGTTCTTGGCATAGTCTGCCGGGGAAATCGCGCCGACACACGCACCCGGGCCACGCCCGACATGGTAGTCAAAGCAGGGGCGCCCGTTTTGCGCGCAAATCATATTGACGATGTCTTCCTCGCCCTTGTGGGACTCGACGATACGGCGACAACGACGCCACTCCGCACAGGATGCGGAGCAGATGGGGATAACCTTGCGCAGCGTATCTATCGTCTCACGTGCCGCGCGGCTATCGGTATAAGGTCCAAAATAGCGCGTTCCCGGCTTATGACGCTCACGCGTGTATTTGATAGCGGGATACAGGTCGCCCTTTGTAATGGCGATAAAGGGGTAGCTCTTGTCATCCTTGAGGTCGACGTTAAAGTACGGATGGTACTGACCAATCAAATTGCGCTCGAGCACCAACGCCTCGTGCTCGGTCTCCACCACGATATAGTCAAAGCTCGCCACCAGCTGCATCATCAGCGGGATCTTCTGGCGCTCGTCCTGCAGCGTCACGTACTGACGCATACGGGCGCGCAGGTTTTTCGCCTTGCCCACGTAGATGACATCGCCCTTGGCGTCTTTCCAAAGGTAGCAGCCGGGCTGCGTGGGAACGCGCGAAACCTGCTCGGCAAGCGTTGGAATGTTGTCGTGACCGGCCACGCGCACCTACTTGCGACGAATCAGCGCCGAGACCTCGGGCATCTTAAGGACGACGGCAAGGCCAAAGGTAACAGTAAGCGAGACGACACCCGCAACGCAAACGTAGCCAAGAGTAATCAGAATCGAGCCGCCAAGTGCCCCGACAAAGTGCTCAAGCGCCCACATGACGCCGGCGCCTGCGGCAGCACCCAGGCCACCGAGCAAAAGGCCAAAGAAACCGCCATGCAGGATAGATTTAACCTGAAGACCACGCAGACGACGACGCAGCCACCACAGCGAGCAACCGACCAAGATCACGTAGTCGACGACATACGAAAGCGCGATTGCCGGCATACCGAAGCCCAGCACAACGCCAAACAGCAGAACCGAGCCGGCCTGGCCGATGGCGGAATACAGGCAATAGCGGCTATAGGGCTTCATGTCGAGCAAGGCAGAGAAGCTCTTCTGCATCAGCACGACCACGCCGTAGAGCGGCAGCGAGAACGCCAAGTAGACAAGGAACTCGGACACCAGCGCCACGCCGGACTCATCGAACTTGCCAGCGCAGTAGATCATGTTGAGCGGACGCGCGAAGACAATCAGGTACAGCGCGAACGGAACCAGGAAGAACAGCATCTGGGCGACGCCACGCGAAATGCCCGTGCGAACGCTGTCGTAATCCTTCTCCTGTGCGTCGTGAGAGAGCTCGGTATAGAGCGCCGTCGAAAGCGAGGCGGCAATCAGCGCGTAGGGCAGCGTGTACCACAGGCGCGCATAGGCGATGACGGAAGGACCGGTCTCGGGCTGGACCACCAGCGCGGCAGCGTTCGTGATAGAAGTCGAGACAAACATGCACACCGTAGCGAGCAGCGTCGGGATACCGAGCGCAATCGTCTGGCGCAGTGCGGGGTCCTTAAAGTCGATATGGATATGGGGATGCACGCCGTGCTTGCCAAGCGCGGGGATCTGACAAGCCATCTGAACAAAGACACCGAGGGTCGTACCGGCCGCAATCAAGATGATGCCGGCACGTTCGCCAAACTGTGCGGACACGGGCGCAAAGCCCATAAAGCTCGCAATGACGATCACATTGTTGAGGACCGGGGCAAACGTCGACCAGAAGTAGTCGCGGTGTGCGTTGAGAACGCCCGAGAACACCGAGCCCAAACCATAAAACAGAATCTGGATGGCGAAGAAACGGAACATGAACGCAGCGGTATCCATGCTGCCGCCGTCACCCGAAAGGAACGATTGCGTCCAAATAAAGCCCGGAGCGAACACGGTCCCCAGCAACGAAATGCCACCCAGCACCAATAGCAGAATACCGAGCAGGTTGCCCACGTACTCGTTCGAGGCCTCGCGACCCTGCTCACGCCTCACGCCCATGTACACGGGCAAAAACGCCGTCACGAGCATGCCGCCCATCACGAGTTCGTAGAGCATATTGGGCAGGTTGTTGGCGACCTGATAGGAGGACGAGAGCAGCGACATGCCGATAGCGGCCGCCATTGCCCATGTGCGGATAAAGCCGGTGACGCGAGACACGATGGTCAGGATGGTCATAAGCCCGGCGGAACGACCAACCGTGGAGTAGTCCGACGAGCCCATATCATCAGTGCCATCTCGCGACGAAGAAGCTTCGGATGAGGGTGTCTGAGGCGCAGATTCTTTTGCAAAATGAGCTCCGCACTTCAATTCTTCCTGCGGCATCGCTCAGTCCTCTCTCGTAATCGGGGCGACCGTCGCCCCGCAAAATGCAATTAAATCATCGGGTGCAAGCTCAAGCTGATAACCACGCTTGCCTCCCGAAATAAAAATGGTATCCCAAAGGACACATGTCTCATCAATGAGCGTCCGGTAGCGTTTTTTCATACCGACCGGACTGCAGCCGCCGCGAACGTAGCCAGTCGCCGCAAGCAAATCCTTCACATGCATCATGGCCAAGGACTTCTCCCCCGCGGCACGCGCGGCGGACTTTAGATCGAGCTCGTCGGCAACAGGGATGCAGCACACGACATGGTCGTTGGACGGCGTCACGCAGACCAAGGTCTTAAATCCTTGTCCGGGCTCCTCGCCAAGCTGCTCCGAAATCGCGACCCCCAGGCCCGCCGACTCATCACCATCGTCTTCGTACGTATGTAGAACATAGGAAATGCCGGCGCTTTCCAGCTCGCGCATCGCATTGGTTTTTGGCGTCTTTACAGCCTTTGCCATGGCATATCCTTTCCCTCGCATTCGGACGCAAGGATTAAGTATATGTCCAATTCGGCTGCATACGTCACTTCGACACAGCAAGCGCCATCGAATCACAAGGAGTCGATGGCGCCCATAAACTGAATCGCCTATTTATTGAGCATCAAGTTGAGCCTGACGCTCCCGGTCACGCCTGAGCAACGGCGCCAAAAACTTGCCCGTATAACTTTGCGGACAGTCCGCAACCTGCTCCGGTGTGCCCGAAACCACGACGGTTCCGCCGCCGTTACCGCCCTCGGGGCCCATATCGATCAGGCGGTCGGCAACCTTGATGACATCAAGGTTGTGTTCAATCACCAGCACCGTGTTGCCCGCATCGACCAAGCGCTGCAGCACATCGAGCAGCTGGCGGACGTCCTCAAAATGAAGGCCGGTCGTCGGCTCATCCAAAATATAGAACGTCTTGCCCGTCTGGCGTCGATGAAGCTCCTTGGCGAGCTTCACACGCTGCGCCTCGCCGCCCGAGAGCGTCGTGGCGGGCTGGCCCAGGCTCACGTAGCCCAAGCCTACATCGTACAGCGTCTGGAGCTTGCGCTTAATCTGCGGGATATTCCCAAAGAAGGCCAGTGCCTCGGTGACGCTCATGTCGAGCACGTCCGAGATGGTCTTACCACGGTAGGTGACCTCAAGCGTCTCGCGGTTATAGCGTTTGCCGCCGCAGACCTCACAGGGGACATAGATATCGGGAAGGAAGTGCATCTCGATCTTAATTTGTCCGTCGCCCTTGCATGCTTCGCAGCGACCGCCGCTCACGTTAAAGGAGAAACGTCCCGGCGAGTAGCCACGCGCCTTCGACTCCGGCGTACTCGCAAACAGCGCGCGAAGATCATCCCACAGGCCAATGTACGTAGCAGGGTTGGAACGCGGCGTGCGACCAATCGGCGACTGGTCGATATCGATAACCTTATCGATACACTCGATGCCCTCGATTTTCTTATACGGACCCACAGGGCGCGTCGAACGGTGAATGGCATTCGTAAGGGCAGGCGCGATGGTGTCGGTAACCAGGGAGCTCTTACCCGATCCCGACACGCCGGTAACGACCGTAAGCGTACCAAACTCGATCTTGGCGGTAACGTTTTTGAGGTTGTTGGCGCGGGCGCCCGTGATCTTAAGGCAGCCGCGACCGGGCTTGCGGCGTTCATCGGGAACCCGAATCATTCGCTTGCCGGTCAGGTAGGCACCCGTCATCGAATCGGGGCACGCCATGATATCGGCAGGCGTTCCCGCGGCGACCACGTGTCCGCCGTTCACGCCCGCGCCGGGGCCCATGTCGATCACATAGTCGGCAGCACGAATCGTATCCTCATCATGCTCGACGACGATGACGGTATTGCCGATATCGCGTAGGCGCTCAAGCGTCTTGATCAGGCGCTCGTTATCACGCTGATGGAGGCCAATCGATGGCTCGTCCAAAATGTACAGGACACCCATGAGGCCGGCGCCGATCTGCGTTGCCAGGCGAATGCGCTGGGCCTCGCCTCCGGAAAGCGTCGCCGAGGCACGATCGAGGGTCAGATAGTCGAGTCCGACATCGACCAGAAAACGCAAGCGCTCCAGGATTTCCTTGACGATGCGCCCGCCGATAAACTGTTGGCGCTCGGTGAGTTCCAAGCCCTCAAAAAACTCGAGCGACTCGCGGCACGATAGGCAACAGACCTCGTAAATGGACTTACCGCCTACGGTAACAGCGAGCATCTCGGGGCGCAAACGAGCGCCGTGGCAGCTCGAGCACGGCTCCTCGCGGATGTACTTCTCCAAGCGCGCCTTGGTGTTCTCATTCGTCGTCTCGGTATAGCGCTCGTACAGGATATTGCGCACGCCCGAGAACTTGGTGTCCCACTGGCTGCGGCGCCCATCGAGCTTTTGATAGTCGACCGAAATCTTCTGGTCGCCCATGCCGTCTAAAAACGCGCGACGCACCCGCGGAGGCAGATCCTCCCACGGCGTATCGACGCTCACCTTAAAGTGTTTGCAGACCGCAGCGAAAATCTGCGGATAGTAGTTAGAGTTGCCAAACAGGCTGCCAAAGACCCCGTCGGCGATCGACTTCGAGGGGTCTTCGATTAGGGCCTCGGCATCGACCGTCTTCTTAAAGCCCAGGCCATCGCACTCTGGGCACGCGCCATAGGGCGCGTTGAACGAGAAATCACGCGGCTGCAGGTCATCGATGGAGTGCCCATGCTCCGGGCACGCTAACGCCAGCGAATGCTCCAGCAACTCGCCTTCGGTCCCCTCGGGAGCGTCGCGGTCGGGCAGCAAGTATACGTTCACATTGCCGTGCGCCAGCGCGGTCGCCTGCTCAACAGACTCGGCGATACGGCCCAGAGAGTTCTCACGGATCACGATGCGATCGACCACGACCTCGATATCGTGCTTGAACTTCTTGTCCAGATCGATCGGATCGTCGAGCGAGCGCACTTCACCGTCGACACGCACGCGGCTAAAGCCCTCGGCGCGAAGGTCCTCAAACAGTTTGGTGTACTCGCCTTTTCGCCCGCGTACCACCGGTGCCAGCACAAACGCGCGGCGGCCCTCCCCCGCCGCCAAGACCTTGTCGGCAACCTGATCGGTCGTCTGACGCTCAATGACACGGCCACATTCGGGACAGTGCGGGGTGCCCACACGGGCGAACAGCAGGCGCAGATAGTCATAAATCTCGGTTACGGTGCCAACCGTCGAGCGCGGGTTCTTGGATGTCGTCTTTTGATCAATTGAGACAGCCGGCGAAAGGCCGTCGATTGAATCCAAGTCGGGTTTGTCCATCTGGCCCAAGAACTGGCGCGCATAACTCGAAAGGCTCTCGACGTATCGACGCTGGCCCTCGGCATAGATAGTGTCGAATGCCAGCGAACTCTTGCCCGAGCCAGAAAGACCGGTAATGACCACGAGTTGGTCACGCGGAATGGAAACATCGATATCACGGAGGTTGTGCTCACGAGCGCCGCGAATAACGATAGAAGAATCAGACATGGAAGCTCCTTGCCTCCTATTGCATCGAATCATACTGCCGATGAGTTTAGCGCACTCGACGCGCACAGATGTTCGTAATACAAGATTCGCAGACCTTTAGCTTTGCGTATCGGGCGCTTTGTTTCTCGAAATGCCGTGGAAAGGTTACAGTAATCTAATACTGAACTTAATTTGCTGTACCAGAGGAACGTCCATGACCGAAGATATCCCCCTTGAAATCACTTCGAGCGACATGGCCAATCTGCCCATATTCATCGCCGTCCTTATCGTGGCCGCCGTCGTCGTGCGCGTGTATTTTTCAATCAAACGCAACGAAAAGCCACCCATTGCCCGCGTCTTTTGGTGCGCGACGCTCCTCATCCCGCTCGGCGTGGTAGCTGCATGGATTACGAATCAATCGCTCGTAAATGAGGGCAGCTCCCTATGGGTCCTTTCTTATTCGGCGCTCGGTGCTGCCGCCGTCATGCTTCTTGTCGAGCCCTTGGTTTCGGGACTTATCGACCAAACCGACCTTGCGACGGGAACGGTTGCCTGTATTTGCCGCGACATCCTTGTCATCGCCGCTGTTTCAGCGCTCTCGTTCGTTTCAATCGAAATTGCCTGCAACGAAACGTTCTATCGCATTCCCGCCAACTCATTCGGGTTTTCCGTCGGGTTGCTCGCGACGGTTCTGCTCTCCCTTTATTTGCTGGGACAGCGTCATGGAGGCGTCATGGTCCTCGTGCCCGTCGTCTGTTGCGTCCTTGGCATTGCCGAGCACTTCGTCATAACGTTTAAAGGCGAAGCCATCCTGCCAAGCGATATCTTGGCCCTTGGCACCGCAATGGAAGTGAGCGAGGGATACGAGTTTACCTTTACCGCCGGAATCGTAACCTCTCTCGCCCTGCTGGAGATTTCCCTGGGGCTTCTTTCGCTCATCCGACCGCGAAAGCTCCGTACGCCCACCCATGTCTTCCCCGCTATCGCCGCTAACCTCTGTGCTTTTCTGCTAGTGACCGTTGTGGGGCTCTCAGGCTTTTCCAACATCGACTTGGAGCAGGCGCTGGATTTTGGATTTGACCGTTGGCAGCCCATCACCACGTATGCGTCTCAGGGTTTTATCACTTCGTTCACCGAAATGGTCAACGAGTTGCCCATTGAGAAGCCCGAAGACTATACGCCCGATGAGGCGCAGAGCATCGAGCAGGAGCTCGCCGCCGTCTACGACAGCACATATGGCTCGAGCGAACAGCGCGCGGCGGCCGTTGCCCAGTTCAATGAAATCAAGCCGACGATTGTTGCCATCATGAACGAGAGTTTTAGCGACCTTTCGTGCTTTGAGCAGCTCCAGGCGGCCGGGTACTCCGGCCCCGCATTCTACAACTCGCTTCCCGACACACTTGTTCGCGGCACCATGCTCGCTTCGGTCGCCGGTGGCGGAACGGCGAACTCCGAATTCGAATTTTTGACCGGAGCGACAACGGCCTTTGTCGGATTAGGCAAGATCCCCTATCAGCTGTATCAGATGAATGGCGTAAACAGCCTGGCAAAGGACCTTAAAGAGCTTGGGTATACCACTACCGCTATGCACCCGCAAAACCCCGTCAACTACCATCGAGATAAAATCTATCAGCAGCTGGGCTTTGGAGACTTTCTTTCAATCGGCGATTTCGAAGGTGCGCCCTATTACCATGCCGGCGTATGCGACTACGCCACCTACGACAAGATACTCGACCTGCTTAGAACCGACGAAGCGCCGCAGTTCATCTTTGACGTCACGATGCAAAATCACGGCGGCTACGACTATGGCACCGTTCCCGCCGAAGAGCTGACAAACTATTGGGTCGAGGGAGCCAGCGAAGGCGCCAACAGCGCGCTCAACACCTATCTCACCTGCATCAACGCATCCGACCGGGACCTCGAGTACTTTATCAACGAGCTCCGCAACATCGGCAGACCGGTTGTTCTTGTCTTTTTTGGCGACCATCAGCCGAGCGCCGCAACGACTCTCAACGACGAGCTGTACCCTCAGGAAGATACGGCAAGCCACGCTTTCCGTATCTATCAGTCGACATATCTCGTCTGGGCTAACTATGAGATCGCCGGCAATACCGAGCTCAACGTCTACGACACCGTCGGGGCAAACGAGATTGCAGCCATTACCCTTAATAAGATCGGCGCCCCGCTCACCAATTACCAAAAGGCCCTGCTTGCGACAAGGTCAGATGTGCCCACCATCAATGTCGCCGGCTATCTCGGTGCCGACGGGCTGCGCTACGACTTGGAATCGGAAGACAGCCCCTACGCCTCGACGATCGACAAGCTGCAGCGCATGCAATACCTCGAGTTCGCCAGCAAAGTTCAGTAAGCCCGCCCATTCGCTTGGGCCCATCGTATTGCAAGCACGCTCGGCCCAAACGCATCGCAAATGACTCCCGCTCGCAAACGAGGGTACAATGACGCTCGTGTCACATCGCGGGGCCCCGGCCCCAGCATATACAAAGGAGTCATACATGGGTTGCGAACACGCACAGGCCGCCGGCGGACAAACGTCGCCGTCGCAATTTGAGGAGAACACGCTGTCCGAGGTCAAGCGCGTCATCGCCGTGCTTTCCGGCAAGGGCGGTGTCGGCAAGTCATTTGTCACCGGTGCCATCGCCACCGAGCTTGCCCGTCACGGCCACAAGGTCGGCGTCCTCGATGCCGACATCACCGGTCCCTCTATCCCCAAGATGTTCGGTATGAGTGGACGCCACGTCCATGCCCTTGGCAACCTTATGCTGCCCGAAATCTCCGAGCACGGCGTCAAGGTCATGAGCTCCAACCTGCTGCTCCAAAACGAGACCGACCCCGTCCTTTGGCGCGGTCCGGTCATCGCAGGCGCCATTAGGCAGTTCTGGAGCGAGACCTCGTGGGGCCCCATCGACTACCTGCTGGTCGACATGCCTCCGGGAACAGGCGACGTCGCGCTCACCGTCTTCCAGTCGCTGCCCGTCGACGGCATCGTCATCGTCACGAGCCCGCAGGATCTGGTCTCGATGATCGTCGCCAAGGCGGTCAACATGGCCGAGAAGATGAACGTCCCCATTCTGGGCATTGTCGAGAACATGAGCTATATTGAGTGCCCCGACTGCGGCAAGAAGATCGAGGTCTTTGGCAAGAGCAAGCTCCCCGAGGTCGCAGAGCGCTATAACCTCGACATCTTGGGGCAGCTTCCCATTAATCCGGCACTCGCCGAGGCCTGCGATAAGGGCGAGGTCGAGACCGCGCTGCCCGATGGCATGTTGCCCAAGGCAGTCTCTGCCGTCGAGGCTATTATCCCGCACGAGACCGACGAGGCCTAAGTGAACGCGAGCGCCTTCTATGACGTCCTGGTAATCGGCGGCGGGGCTTCAGGCCTCGCCGCCGCCATTACGGCCGCACGCGTTGGCAAAAGCGTCTGCATCGTTGAGCGCGATGTCGCCTGCGGCCTTAAGCTCCTTGCGACCGGTAACGGCCGCTGCAACCTCTCCAACGAATCGATCGATCCTCAGCGGTATAACCACCCAGCATTCGTCACATCCGTCATGGGCCCCCAGCCCGAACAAGAGCTTATGGGTTTCTTCTCCTCGCTGGGTATCATGACAACCTCCGAGGAAGGCCGGCTGTACCCGCGCTCCCTTCGCGCCGAATCGGTGCGCGACGCGCTTCTCAACGTTTGCGACCGCCTAGGTATCACCTTAATCTGCGGAGCCTACGTTGCCTCGGCGCACAAAGCTTCCGAAGGCTGGGCACTCCAAATAGACCGTCCAGCGCGGGCGCTCAAGGCAAAAAAGCACGACGACCGAAAATCGGAGCTCCGCTCGCTTCGGAAAGCGCTCGCTGATGTCCCTCGCAAGAACGTGGCCCTGCAGGCACATGCCGTAATTATCGCCACGGGCGGCAACCCCACCGGTATCGCCGATACGTTTCGCCTCCCCCTCACTTCGCTGCGCCCCATCCTCTGCCCCGTATCGGCAACGGTCTTTGGCGATCGGGCGGCGCTCAAGACGTTGGATGGCCTGCGCGTCCGCGCCCGCTTGACGCTCGCCCGCAATCATAATGAGCTCTGGCACGAAGACGGTGAAGTGCTGTTTCGAACCTTCGGTATCTCGGGCGTCGCTGTCTTCAACCTCTCTCGTCGTATCCAGCACGGCGATACGATCCTGCTCGACGTTTTCCCCGACCTCTCCAAAGACGAGTTGCTCGATACGCTCAACCGGCGCGTTGAGCTGCTCGGCGGCTTTTCGCCCCGCGATCCCCGTTGGCTCGACGGCATGCTCGCCCCGCAACTCTCCCGCGTCGTCTGCACAGCGTTCGAGCAGTGCCATCCAGGCTCCAACGATGTCATCCACCTGGTCTCGATCCTCAAGCACTTTAAGTTGCTCGTCAAGGGAACAGCCGAGGAGCGCTCAGCGCAGGTCACGCGTGGTGGCGTATCTGTCGAGAGCATCTCAACACCCAGCCTACGCGCGCGCAGCGTTGTCGACGCCCCGCTTTACGTCTGCGGTGAAGCGCTCGACATCGACGCCGATTGCGGAGGCTTTAACCTTGCGTGGGCCTGGATCTCGGGCATTCGCGCTGCAAGCAGCCTGTAGCCGCGCAGTCTATAATCAAAAACGCATTCGGGCCGTCTGGGATACCGGACGGCCTCTTTCTTGCCTCTAAGGAGACCTCGATGATCGAAATCACCCAAGTCAACGCGTCGCTCGATGAAGCCGACGATGAAAATGCCTGTCTCATTGTTGGCAAGCGAGTCGCCAAGCGCGTCCTACGTTGCAAGGACTCCGAGATCAAGTCCATCGAGCTCCACCGCAAGTCAATCGACGCTCGCAAAAAACGAGACGTCCATTTTATCCTGAGCTTTCGTGTTGAGCTGACTAGTCCCCACCTCGAGCGAGAAGCGGTCGACAGCGTTGCCGAGCGTGACCGCTCGCGCGTACGCGCGATAGAAGACGATGAGCCTTCATTCCCCTCCCCCGCCTCCGACGTACCTCAAGAACGCCCTGTCGTTGTCGGCGCCGGATGCGCCGGCCTTTTCGCTGCGCTTACGCTCGCCGAAGCAGGTCTTAAGCCCTTGCTCATCGAGCGCGGCGACCCGGCATTTCGCCGCTCGCAGGCGATCGACCTCTTTCTAAAGGAGCGCATCCTCGACCCCGAGAGCAATATCCAGTTTGGCCTGGGCGGCGCGGGAACCTTCTCGGACGGCAAACTCAATACGGGAACCAAAAATCCCGCCCATCGCCTTATCCTCGAAACCTTCGTCGAGGCGGGCGCGCCCCGCGATATTCTATGGGATGCCAAGCCGCACATTGGCTCCGACATCCTTCCCACGGTTGTCACCGCTATATCCCAGCGCATCGAGCAGCTCGGAGGTGTCGTCCGTTATCGAACGAAGCTCGTCGACATTCGCATCGACGCGTCTGGCGCCATCACCGGTATTGATGTCCAATCGTCCCAAGACGCCGCTTGCGAGCCAATCGAGACAAATCACCTCATCCTCGCCTGCGGGCATTCTGCTCGCGATATTTTTGAGCTCCTTAAGGGCCACAACGTGGCCCTCGCACAAAAGACCTTTGCCATGGGCGTTCGCATCGAGCATCCGCAGCGCGACATCGACCGAGTCCAATACGGAGCCTCGGCGGGACATCCTGCCCTCGGAGCAGCCCCTTACAAGCTCGTCGCCCATCTTCCCAACGGCCGCAGCGTGTTCTCGTTTTGCATGTGCCCCGGCGGGCAGGTTGTCGCCGCCTCTTCCGAGCAGGGCCACCTGTGCGTCAACGGCGCCAGTCTCAATGCCCGCGGCGGACGCAACGCAAATGCCGCCCTGCTCGTTAACGTCACACCCGAGGACCTTCCCAACGATGACCCACTCGCCGGCATCGAGCTCCAGCGTGCCTGCGAGGCGGCCGCCTATCGCCTGGGCGGTTCCAACTGGAACGCACCGGCACAGCTCGTCGGAGATTTCCTCGCAGGACGTGCCAGCAAGGCGCCCGGAAAGGTAAAGCCCACCTATCCGCTCGGTGTGACCTGGACGGCAATTGACGAAGCCCTGCCGCAGCATATCGTCGAGTCGCTCCGCCTGGGACTTCCCCTACTCGGAAAAAAGCTACGCGGCTACGACCGCCCCGACGCCGTTCTTACCGGCGTGGAGACTCGTTCGAGCTCACCGGTCACTGTCACCCGAGACCGAACGTGCCATGCCGTGTCGACCCCGGGCCTCTATCCTTGTGGTGAGGGAGCTGGATATGCCGGCGGCATCATGAGCGCGGCCACCGACGGCATCCGTTGTGCCGAAGCCCTGATCGCAGACCTCTAACGCACGAATTCCAGCGCGCAAAAGACACAGGCCCCAAGCTCCACAGGGAACTCGGGGCCTGTTCACTATTTCTTAAACCGTGCACCCTGGCGTTTTCTGCCCGATGCGAACGTGGAACCCTTGCGGGCCTGCGAACGTAAGCGCTCGATCGTCTCGTCCTCAGACGCACCCTCGAGCATCGCTCGAATCTGAACGACGGCATCGCGCAGGCGCGCCGCCTCCTCAAAGTCCATGGCAGCAGAAGCGTTACGCATATCCTCTTCCATGGTTTCGACGATCCGCACAAGCTCGTCATGCGGCAGTTCTTCCAACTGCTCCGCAAGTGTCTGCTCGGGCGCCACCGTTTCCGGCACGCCACCCTCACCCGACTCATCGGGCGTATAGAATGCGCCATGTCCAAGAGAGTCGCCCTTCGAGCGCCCCTTGGAACCCACGGTTTTTTCGGCCTCGGCAATAAAACTTGAGATGTCGTTGATGGCCTTGCGCACCGTCTTGGGCACAATGCCATGCTCTTCGTTATATGCCATCTGAATCTCGCGACGGCGCTGCGTCTCCTCGATGGCCTCTTTCATCGAATCGGTCACAACGTCCGCATACATGATGACTTCGCCATCGGCGTTACGGGCCGCGCGGCCAATCGTCTGAATCAGCGAACGGCGGTTGCGCAAGAAGCCTTCCTTATCGGCATCGAGAATTGCCACCAGTGAGACCTCGGGAAGGTCTAGGCCCTCGCGAAGCAGGTTGATGCCAACGAGAACATCGATCTTGCCCTCGCGCAGCGTTCGCAGGATCTCGACACGGTCCATCGTCGCTGTATCGGAGTGCATGTAATTGACCTTAATGCCGGCATCAAGCAGATGGTCGGTCAGGTCCTCGGCCATGCGCTTGGTGAGCGTGGTCACCAGCACGCGCTCCTTGCGGGCAACGCGCTCGCGAATCTCGTCCTCAAGATCGTCAATCTGCCCACGAACCGGACGCACATCGATCTTGGGGTCGAGCAGACCGGTCGGACGAATAATCTGCTCCACGTCGTTTTGGCTCACCCGCAGCTCGTAGTCGCCCGGTGTGGCCGAAACATAGATAAACTGGGGTATCCTTGCCTCAAACTCATCGAAACGAAGCGGGCGATTATCGAGTGCCGAGGGCAGGCGAAAACCGTGTTCCACCAGCGTTACCTTACGCGAGCGGTCACCTTCGTGCATACCGCGAATCTGCGGCACCGTCACATGGCTCTCATCGATGATGCAGAGCATGTCCTTAGGAAAGTAATCGATCAGGGTAAACGGCGGCTCACCCGGCTTGCGACCGTCCAGATGACGCGAGTAGTTCTCGATGCCGTTGCAAAAGCCCATCGTCTCGAGCATCTCAAGATCATAATCGGTGCGCTGCTGCAGACGCTGCGCCTCGAGCAACTTGTCAGTCGCCTTGAGCTCCGCCACGCGCTTCTCGCACTCTTCGCTGATCGATTTCAGAGCCGCCTTGACCTTCGGCTTCTCGGTCACGTAGTGCGATGCCGGCCATACGGGGATGGCCTCGTACTCACGAAGCATCTCTCCGGTGACCTCATCGATCTCGGCAATCAGCTCGACCTCGTCGCCAAAGAACTCAAACCGCAACGGATGCTCGGCATAAGGCGGATACACGTCGACGACATCACCGCGCACGCGGAACGTGCCGCGCGCCAGGTCATAGTCATTGCGATCATATTGAATGTCGATAAGCGCATGGATAAAGTCATCGCGCTCGAGCGGCACCTTCTTGTCGACGTTTGGAGCCAGACCCGCATAGTCCTCAGGAGAGCCAATGCCATAGATACACGAGACCGATGCGACAACGATCACATCGCGTCGAGATAGCAGCGATGCGGTCGCCTGATGGCGCAGCATCTCGACCTCTTCGTTAATCGAGGAGTCTTTCTCGATATATGTATCGCTTTGCGGCACATACGCCTCGGGCTGATAGTAGTCGTAGTACGAGACAAAGTAGACCACAGCGTTGTTGGGAAAGAACTCTTTGAGCTCGCTCGCAAGCTGAGCGGCGAGCGTTTTATTGGGAGCCATGACCAGCGTCGGCTTCCCCAGGGCCTCAATAGTCTTAGCCATCGTGAAGGTCTTGCCCGAACCAGTCACGCCCAGCAAAACCTGATAGCGATCTCCATCCCTCACACCCTGCACAAGCGACTCAATGGCCTTAGGCTGAGAACCTGCAGGCTCATAGGGAGAAACGACTTCAAACGGCACCTCAGCGCCCTCAACGCCAAAGCGCTTAAGTTCACCGCCGACGCGTTCTACTTCAAATTCCGCCATGGATACTCCTAACTCATATATCTGCAGTATACGCAGGCGGCAGGCATAGTCCTATACGAACCGATCGGGATAGAGGGTCTTATAGCGAACCCAGGCATTATTGACGCGAATCAGATACGCCTGCGTCTCGGGAAAGGTGATTGCATTGTGCAGCGACGTACTTTGCTGCGCCCATCCGTCGACATTGCCCATGCCGGCGTTATAGGCGGCAATAGCGCTATCCGTCGACCCGTTGAAATACGTTAAGAGATACGAGAGGTACGCACAGCCAAACTCGATATTCGTAGCCGGATCGCTAAGGTTGTCGGCCGAATACTCCCCACCGTCGACAAGACCCTTGGCGATCATATCCTGGGCAGTCTCGGGCATCAGCTGCATCAATCCCTGAGCACCCTGATTCGACTCAGCCTCGGGATCCCAATTCGATTCCGACTTAATGACAGCGCACACCAGATACGGATCCAGATTATGCGAAATACTCGATTGCTTTACATACGCCTCGTAGTCAATTGGATACAAAGGCTTAAAGAAGGCGGCAGGAGCATACGAGTAGACGAGCGAAATAAGGCCGAAGGCAAAAACGGCAGCCAGCGGTATAAGGCGATACCACGCAAAGAAACGTGTCTTAGGCATCGGCATCCTCCTGATTCGCAGTGTCTATAAACCCATGGCATGCAAGCCATGAATCAAGCTGCTCAAAGAGCGAATTATCACCTGCGGTATTATCAATCACCGTTGTAGCGAGATTGCACAGCGCAGACTCATCGGGCTGGCAAGCAGAACGGGCATCGAAATCAGATGGCTCCATGCCACGCTGAATAGCACGCTTGCGACGAACTGACAAAGGGGCGCTGATGACCAGAATTTCATCAGCCAAGCCAAATGCATCCTCAAAACCAGTCGGGGCAGAAACCTCGACCACCGCAAAGGGGTAACGGGGAGACGAAACCGTACAACAAACCGGATCGAGAATCCTAAGCGAAAGCTGTTCAATGAGAACGGGATGCACAAGGCCATTGAGCCGTGCGACCGAATCAGGAGAAGCGAAAGCTCGAGAAGCGAGGATGCTGCGGCGAATGCCGCCTTCCTCATCCAAAATGTCCCAACCGAATTCATCCGCGAGAGCATTGACGATATCAGAGCCCGGTACATACAGCGATTTTGCAAGCTCATCCAGATCGATAAGCATAGCGCCACGAGATTCGAAATAGCGGCAGGCAGTCGACTTACCCGAAGCAATATTGCCCAAGACAAAAACGGTAAACATCAAGTCCTCCCTAACGCCAATGGGAGTTATTATCGCGCAAATACAAAAGAAGGACTCAAAATACAGCCAAACAGTAAGACAAGCTAAACGAAAGCGAGTTCTTGTATTACAACTATCTTTCAAACGCAAAAAAGGGGGAGGCCGCGAGGCCTCCCCCTTCTTCAATCTCGATGACGGCTCGGTGCCGTCCACCGGTCAGCGGCGCCCTGGCCTCCCACGGGCTGGCCCCGCAGTACTCTCGGCGCGATGGGGCTTAGCTTCCGGGTTCGGAACGGGACCGGGCGTGCCCCCCATGCTCTGGCCGCTGACCGGTGGGCGGCGCCCACCGTTACGGTGTCCTGGGTCTCATCTACGTGCCCTGGGGGCCGCATGGCGCATAGGAGGAGTCGACTCGGGGGCATCCTCGTGCCCGGACCGCGCGCATGAGCGCTCAGTCCCGCGGGCCGCGAGGTGCGGTTCCGGAAGAGCTCGGGCGATTAGTGCGGCTCGGCTGAGGACGTCGCCGTCCTTGCACCTGCCGTCTATCGACCAGGTAGTCTACCTGGGCCCTTACCGGAAGGAGAACTAATCCCTGGAACGGCTTCCCGCTTAGATGCCTTCAGCGGTTATCCGCGCCGCACGCGGCTACCCGGCCGTGCCGTTGGTCGACAACCGGTTCACCGGAGGTGCGTCCACCCCGGTCCTCTCGTACTGGGGGCAGCCTCCATCGATTCTCCTGCGCCCACGGAGGATAGGGACCGAACTGTCTCACGACGTTCTGAACCCAGCTCGCGTACCGCTTTAATGGGCGAACAGCCCAACCCTTGGGACCGACTTCAGCCCCAGGATGCGATGAGCCGACATCGAGGTGCCAAACCTTGCCGTCGATGTGGACTCTTGGGCAAGATCAGCCTGTTATCCCCGGAGTACCTTTTATCCGTTGAGCGACGGCCCACCCACTCGGGGCCGCCGGATCACTAGAGCCTGCTTTCGCACCTGCTCGGCTTGTGGGCCTCGCAGTCAAGCCCGCTTGTACTCTTGCATTCAAAAGGACGGTTGCCGACCGTCCCGAGCGGACCTTCGCGCGCCTCCGTTACCCTTTAGGAGGCGACCGCCCCAGTCAAACTGCCCGCCTGGCACGGTCCCCGAGCCGGTTGACGGCCTCGGGTTAGGACGCCGGTCGCGCGAGGGCAGTATTCCAAGGGCGGCTCCCCGGGGGCTGGCGCCTCCGGATCTGTGCCTCCTGCCTATCCTCTACACGCGGGACCAGCGGCCAATGCCAAGCTGCAGTGAAGGTTCACGGGGTCTTTCCGTCCTTCCGCGGGTAAGTCGCATCTTCACGACCAGTGCAATTTCACCGGGTCCATGGTCGAGACAGCGCCCAAGTCGTTGCGCCTTTCGTGCAGGTCGGAACTTACCCGACAAGGAATTTCGCTACCTTAGGACCGTTATAGTTACGGCCGCCGTTTACCGGGGCTTGGCTTCGGGGCTTCGCGCGATGCGCTAACTCCTCCGCGTGACCTTCCGGCACCGGGCAGGCGTCAGACCCTATACGTCGCCTTGCGGCTTCTGCAGAGTCCTGTGTTTTTGGTAAACAGTCGCTTGGGCCTCTCCACTGCGGCCCGCCTCCGCTCCCCGGGCAAGCCGGTTCACGTACGCGCGGGCACCCCTTCTCCCGAAGTTACGGGGCCATTGTGCCGAGTTCCTTGACCATGGTTGACCCGATCGCCTCGGTATGTTCTACCCACCCACCTGTGTCGGTTTGCGGTACGGGCGCGCACGCGCCTGCCTAGGGGTTTTTCTAGGGACCTCGGGCTCACTCGCTTCGCTTGATCGCTTCGTCCGGAGCCTCGCCCTTCTGCGGACCGGATTTCCCTGGTCCGCGGGCCGCGCTCCATCACGGGGACGTCCAGAACCCCGCCGAGCCACCCCCATCCGTCGCCCCGTCGGTCGTAGCGCCGCGTGCGCGGTGCAGGAATGTCTGCCTGCTGCGCGTCGGCTACGCCTCCCGGCCTCGCCTTAGCCCCCGACTGACCCTGGGAGGATTAGCCTTGCCCAGGAAACCTCGGGTTCACGGCGGACGAGTTACTCTCTCGTCTCTCGCTACTCATGCCAGCATTCTCACTCCCATGCGCTCCACCGCCGGTCGCCCGGCGGCTTCACCGCCCATGGGAAGCTCCCCTACCGATTCTATATAGATAAAATCCCGCCGCTTCGGTGTCCAGCTTAGCCCCGTGTATTGTCGGCGCATGTCCACTCGACCAGTGAGCTGTTACGCACTCTTTGAATGCATGGCTGCTTCTAAGCCAACATCCTGGTTGTCTGGGCGGACGCACATCCTTTGCCACTCGGCTGGAACTTGGGGACCTTAGCGGGCGGTCCGGGCTGTTTCCCTCTCGAGCACACAGCTTAGCCCACATGCTCTGACTGCCGCGCTCTGGGCCGCCGGCATTCGGAGTTCGGTTGGATTCGGTAGGCGGCGAAGCCCCCTCGTCCATCCGGTGCTCTACCTCCGGCGGTGAACGCGCGACGCTAGCCCTAAAGCTATTTCGGGGAGAACGAGATATCTCCGGGTTTGATTGGCCTTTCACCCCTATCCGCAGGTCATCGCCGCCGTTTTCAACCGACGTGCGTTCGGCCCTCCACGGGGTCTTACCCCCGCTTCAGCCTGCCCACGGATAGCTCACCCGGCTTCGCGTCCGCGGCGCGGGACTCAAGTCGCCCTGTTAAGGCTCGCTTTCGCTCCGGCTCCCTTTCGGTTAACCTCGCCCCGCGCCAGCGACTCGCTGGCTCATTCTACAAAAGGCACGCCGTCACACCACAAGGGTGCTCCGACTGCTCGTGGGCGCACGGTTTCAGGTACTGTTTCACTCCCCTCCCGGGGTGCTTTTCACCTTTCCCTCACGGTACTGGTGCGCTATCGGTCACAGGGTAGTACTCAGGCTTGGATGGTGGTCCACCCAGGTTCGGACCGGGTTTCACGTGCCCGGCCCTACTCAGGGACCGCGTCGCGCCGTCCGGTCTGGGTTCGCGTACGGGGCTGTCACCCGCTGCGGCCGGCCCTCCCATGCCGTTCCGCTCCCCAGCCGGACCTGCGCCCGGGGGCGGCAGCCCCCGGATGCGCGGCCCTGCAACCCCGTCGGCGGAACCCCTGCCGGGTATGCCCGCTCGACGGTTTGGCCATCGGTCCCCTTTCGCTCGCCGCTACTCGGGGAGTCTCGAGATTGATTTCCTCTCCTCCGGGTACTTAGATGTTTCAGTTCCCCGGGTTGTCCTCCCCGCCCCTATGTGTTCGGGGTGGGGATATCCGTACTGCTACGGATGGGTTCGCCCATTCGGAGACCCCCGGGTCGAAGGATGTGTGCTCCTCGCCGGGGATTATCGCAGCTTGCCGCGTCCTTCATCGGCTCCCTGTGCCAAGGCATCCGCCGTGCGCCCGTGGTATCTTGCGGGACCGC
>CALBOJ010000052.1 GCA_937896835.1 uncultured Collinsella sp. | reverse complement strand
CTTCGACGTCGTGTCCGAGGGCAACATGCAAGAGGTCGACAACGCCTTCCAGCAGACCACCCGCGAGATCTCTCAGCGCTATGACCTCAAGGACTCCGGCGCCACCATCGAGCTTTCGAAGGGCGACAAGCTCTTTACAATCAATGCCCCGGCCGATTTCGTCTCTAAACAGATCATCGACGTGCTGAGCTCTAAGCTCATCAAGCGCGGCATCGACCTCAAGGCTGTCTCCTGGGACGCGCCGCAGGCGGCTTCGGGCGGTACCGTGCGCGTGCTCGGCCATATCGTCGAGGGCATCGACCAGGCGACCGCCAAGAAGATTAATAAGGACATCAAGGATCAAAAGCTCAAGGTCAAGGTGACCATCGAGGCCGATAAGCTGCGCGTTACCTCGGCCTCTAAGGACGCGCTTCAGACGGTGATCCAGTTCCTGCGCGACCAGGACTACGGTCAGCCGCTGCAGTTTACCAACTACCGCTAATTTACTCGAAAGGACCGTTCTCCAACATGGATACTCCGTTGGGTTCCGTACTCTACATCACGCTTGGCTGCGCCAAGAACGAGGTCGATACCGACCGCATGCGTTCGCTGCTGACCGCTGCGGGCTACGAGGAAGCATTCGATCCGCAGGATGCCGATATCGCTATCGTCAACACGTGCTCGTTTCTTGCCTCGGCGACGTCCGAGAGCATCGAGACCACGCTCGAGCTCGCTAACGAGGTGCAGGACGGCGTTCGCGCCTGCCCCATCGTCATGTGCGGTTGCGTGCCGTCTCGCTACGGCAACGACCTGCCCGACGAGCTTCCCGAGGTCGCGGCCTTTGTGAAGGCCGATGAGGAAGATGGTATCGTCTCTGTCATCGACGACGTTCTTGGCGTGGAGCGTGAGATTGCGGCCTATATCCCGCAGGTCAAGCGTACCGTCGAGGGCGCCGTTGCCTACGTCAAGATTTCCGATGGCTGCAATCGTTTTTGCAGCTTCTGCATGATCCCCTACATTCGCGGTCGCTATCATTCGCGCAATGCCGAGAGCATTATCTCCGAGGTGCGCGACCTGGTTGCCGGCGGTGTGCGCGAGATTGCGCTGATCGGCCAGGACACGGGCATTTGGGGCACCGACTTTGCCGACGAGGACGTCGCCGAGGGCGCGCCGCGCAATCTGGCGCAGCTGCTGCGTGCCGTCGCCGAGGCTGTGCGCCCGCACAACGTCTGGGTCCGCGTGCTCTATCTGCAGCCCGAGGGCATGACCGACGAGCTTATCGAGACGATTCGCGATACGCCTGAGGTGCTGCCTTATATCGATATCCCCGTGCAGCACTGTGACGCGCGCATCCTCAAGGCCATGCGCCGCTCCGGCTCGCGTCAGGAGCTCGAGGATCTGTTCCGCGACCTTCGCGAGCGCATCCCCGGCATCGTGATTCGCTCTACGGCCATGGTTGGCTTCCCGACCGAGACCGACGACGAGTTCCGCGATCTTATCGACTTTATGGACACCGTCGGCTTTGACTACACGAGCGTTTTTGCCTACTCGCGTGAGGAGGGCAGCCTGGCCGCCAAGATGGACGGACAGGTCGATGAGGAGGTTAAGCTCGAGCGCGCCCAGGAGGCCATGGATCTGGCCGAGTCGCTCGGTTTTGCCGCTACGGCAGCCCATGTGGGCGAGCGCGCCCAGGTGATCGTCGATGGCATCGAGGAGACTGAGGACGGCGCCGAGCTGATCGGTCACGCCTGGTTCCAGGCGCCCGATTCCGATGGCGCGGTGCATCTGGACGCCAGCGAGGCGTCCGTGGGCGATATTCTGACCGTCGAGTTTACCGATAGCTTCTGCTATGAGCTTATCGGACATGTTGTGGAGTAGGAGAGCGTCGTGGCAAACGAGAGCAATAAGGAACTGACGAGTGTTTGGACGCCCGCCAACATCGTGACGTGCGTTCGCATCGTCTTTATCCCGGTGTTCATGATCGTGTCGGCGCTGTCTCACACGAGCGTTGCCGGTACGGACTGGAGCACCTTCGACGGCCCGCTCGCCGCCGCCGCCTTTATTCTGTACGTTATCCTGTCGTGCACCGATAAGGTCGACGGCTATCTGGCGCGCTCGCGCAACGAGATCACCGACTTCGGTAAGTTCTTGGACCCCATCGCCGACAAGCTACTCGTGTTCTCGGCCCTGCTGCTGTTCCTCGATTTTGGCGCGGTGACCGTGTGGTCCGTGTTCATTATCTTGTTCCGCGAGCTGTTGGTGAGCGCCCTTCGCATGGTCGCGAGTGCGGCCGGCGTTGTCGTTGCGGCCGATAAGCTCGGCAAGTACAAGACGGCGACCACGATGGTCTCCATCTGCGGTTACCTGTGCGTCTTTGCGATGGCCGGCTTGCACCTTGGCCCGCTGGCGCTGACGCTCGGCATCTACTCGGTGTCGCGTTTCCTGTACGCCGTTGCCGTTGTCCTGACCGTTATCTCGGGCGCCCAGTACTTCTGGAACTGCCGCAAGATCGTCTTTTCGGTCTAGGTCCTGGTGGGTATGGCGGACTCTTTTGAGCAGATTTCCGCACATAACGAGGAGCTGGCGCGCGATATTGTCGAGCGCGCGAGCGCTCGGGGCGTGACGGTTTCTACGGCTGAGTCGCTGACGGCGGGTATGATCGCCTCGACGATTGCCGATATCCCGGGCGCCTCGGCGGTGCTGCGCGGCGGTGCGGTGACCTATTGCGATGAGATCAAGCATCGTGTTCTGGGTGTTGAGCAGGAGACGCTCGATCGGTTTAGCGCCGTGTCGCACCAGACGGCGCGCGAGATGGCCGCGGGCTCGCTGGACCTCTATCAGAGCGATGTGGCCGTGAGCGCAACGGGCTACGCTGGGCCCGGTGGTGGCACCGAGCAAGACCCCGCCGGCACGTTCTATATTGGCTGGGCGTATCGCGTGGCTGATGGGGAAGTGCCGATCGTGGACTCTGTGCGTTGCCACTATGAGGGCGACCGTTCGTGTGTTCGTGCCCATGCGGTCACGGAGGCATTGGGACGCATTGCCCTTGTGCTCAACTCTATGGAATAGGCGTGTTTTAAGGGGCCTTAGGGCCCCTTAATTGTGGAGATAGGAACCTTAGGCTCATTTGGCGTTTGTGCTGGTTGTAGACGTAATTTTTGCCTGCCTTGTTCATATTTGGTCCTTTGTGGTCAAGCATTTGGTCAGTGTTTGGTCGGCGTTTGGTTGGTTTTTGGAAAGACCGCCTGCATATGATTTATCTGAACGGTTGACCACGAACAGCCGTTCGTTTATTATCGATGCAGGTTGTTAAGAGGAGGGCTATTCATGGCCAAGAATTCAGGTCCCGTACGTACCGTTCATGCTCGCACGACGGGTAAAGAGCGCGATGAGATGATCGCCACCACCAAGGCCGAGATAGAGAAGAAATTCGGCCAGGGTTCCATCATGAGGTACGGCGACGGTGGCCCCGAGCTCGAGGTCGAGGCCATCCCTACGGGCGCTCTGGCACTCGATGCCGCTCTGGGTATCGGCGGTGTGCCGCGCGGCCGAATCGTCGAGATCTACGGTCCCGAGTCCTCCGGTAAGACGACGCTTTCGCTCGAGATCTTGGCCGAGGCCCAGGCAATGGGTGGCGTTGTGGCATTTATCGATGCCGAGCACGCGCTCGATCCCACGTATGCCGCGCGCATCGGCGTGGATATCGACGAGGTGCTCATTTCCCAGCCCGATACGGGTGAGCAGGCGCTCGAAATCGTTGACATGCTTGTGCGTTCTGGTGCCATCGATGCCATCGTTGTCGACTCCGTCGCCGCGCTGACCCCGCGTGCCGAGATCGAGGGAGAAATCGGCGACACTACGGTCGGTCTTCAGGCTCGCCTGATGAGCCAGGCGCTCCGCAAGCTCGCCGGCTCGCTGTCCAAGTCCAACACGACGTGCATCTTCATTAACCAGCTGCGTGAGAAGATCGGCGTCATGTTCGGCAACCCCGAGACCACGACGGGCGGCCGCGCCCTTAAGTTCTTCTCTTCGGTACGTATCGACATTCGCCGCATCGACAGCATTAAGCTTAAGGACGAGGTTATCGGTAACCGCGTGCGCGCCAAGGTCGTTAAGAACAAGGTGGCAGCTCCGTTCCGTTCTGCTGAGTTCGACATCATGTACGGTACGGGCATCTCTAAGGAGGGCTCGATCTTGGACATGGCTGTCGAGTGCGGCATCTGCAAGAAGATGGGCTCCTGGTTTGCCTATGGCGAGGACAAGCTCGGCAACGGTCGCGAGGCCGCCAAGGCGTTCCTGCGCGAACACCCCGATTGCGCTGACGAGATTGAGCATAAGGTCCGCCTTGCCTGTGGGCTTGAGTTTGATGACGATGCTCCGTCCGAAGTCGAGCTGACCGATCAGCCTGCGCCCGAGGAGTTTGACGAGCTTTACGCCATCGATGGATCCGCCATGCTCGATGATGACGACGAGTAGCGGTTACGCTCATGTCGTATACGGTGACCGAGGCCACGGTCGTCTTTCCCGATAAGAAGGCGGCCTCCTCGTTCTCGAGCGGGTATGCGTCCAAAAAGCCTTGCGCACATATCGATTGCGAGCTTGAGGGCGGTTTTAAGCGGTCCATTTGGATTCCCGTGCGCGTGGCGCGCCTGTACGTTAAGAACCGCCCCGACCTTCCCTGTGATTGGGATGACTTTCGCGAGGCGGTACAACTTATCGAGCGCAAATGTGCGCTCACCATGGTGACCGAGATGCTTTCGCGCCGCGATCATGCCACGGGCGAGGTGCGCGTTAAGTTGGCGCGCTATGGCTTTCGACAGCCTGCGATCGATTTTGCGGTTGCTCGAGCGACCGAGTATCGTTTTTTGGACGAGAACCGCTTTTGCTCGTACTTTATCGAAGAGCGTAAGCGTCGCGGCTGGGGACAGCGCAAGATCGAGGTTGAGCTCAAGCGTCGTCATGTCGTGCTTGACGATATCCCCGGGTATCCCGAGGCGTATTTTGCCGTGGATGACGACTTGGCTCGTGCATCGGCTTTGCTCGCTAAACGTCGCGTTCCCGAGGCGCGTGCATTCGAAAAGCTCGTCAGATTCTTGATGGGCAAGGGCTTTTCGTATCACATCGCCGCCGATGCCGTTAAAGCACGCCTCGATGCCTCAAGCGAGGAGTACGCCTTGTAAGCGTGCACCCGTTACGCCCCTGCCGTTCACCGCTTGATTGGCGCCGTGCCGGGTGCGTTTATTTGACAGTTGTTGCGGTTCAACGTAGGATAATCACTGTCATTTGCTTTGTGATATGTGCTCATCTGTGATGAGTTTGTTTATATGTTTATTTGTATCCGACCCGCATAAGCTGCGCCCATATTACTCAAATGTCGCGAGCCGTTCGTAAGGACGGTTCGCTTTGCTGTGTAACGAATCCATAAAAAGGAGTGAGCATGCCTATCATTGCAGCGCTCGTTGGCCTCGTTTTGGGTGCCATCGCCGCCATTGCCTACATGCGCACCGCCAAGCAGGGTAGTCTTCACGAGGCCGACGAAAAGATCCAGTCGGCACACGCGCAGGCAGAGTCCCTGATCGGTGATGCAAAGCGTCAGGCCGAGACCCTCAAAAAAGAGGCTCTGCTCGAGGCTAAGGAAGAGATTATCAAGAACAAGCAGGCCGCTGAGGCCGAGGACAAGCAACGTAAGAGCGAGATTCGCACGCTCGAAAATCGCGTGATGCAGCGCGAGGAATCGCTCGATCGTCGCAACGATGCGCTCGATAAGCGCGAGCATCAGCTGTCCAGCCAGGCCGGTCAGGTCGAGAAGCGCTCTCGCGAGCTTGAGGAGCTCTGCGCCAAGCAGACTTCCGAGCTTGAGCGTATTGCCGACCTTACGCGCGAGGATGCTCACAAGGAGCTGCTCGACAAGGTCCGCGGCGAGGTTACCCACGAGGCGGCCACCATCATCCGCGAGTCTGAGCAGCAGGTTCGCGCCGAGTGCCACAAGACCGCTCAGGAGATTCTCTCCCTGGCGATTCAGCGTTGCGCCGCCGACCATACCGCTGAGGTCACCGTCACTTCCGTGCATATTCCCTCTGATGATCTCAAGGGTCGTATCATCGGTCGCGAGGGTCGCAACATCCGCACCTTCGAGCAGGTGTCCGGCGTCAACCTCGTGATTGACGACACCCCCGAGACCGTCGTACTCTCGAGCTTCGATCCGGTCCGTCGTGAGACCGCCCGCGTGGCACTTGAGAACCTCATTGCCGACGGTCGTATTCACCCCGCCCGCATCGAGGAGATGTATCACAAGGCTGCCGATTTGGTTCAGCAGCGTGTGCGCGAGGCCGGCGAGCAGGCCGCCTTCGATACCGGTATCCACGACTTGCATCCCGAGATCGTCAAGACCCTGGGTGCTCTTCGCTACCGCACCTCGTTTGGCCAGAACGTGCTGCAGCACTCGCTTGAGGTCTCCGACCTGTGCGGCGTTATGGCCTCAGAACTTGGCCTGGATGTTGTAACCGCCAAGCGCGCCGGCCTTCTGCACGACCTGGGCAAGGCCATCGACCACGACGTTGAGGGCCCCCATGCTGTCATTGGCGCCGAGCTTGCCCGCCGTTATGGCGAGAAGCCCGTTATCGTCCATGCGATCGAGGCCCATCATGCCGACGTCGATCCCAACACGGTGCTCGACGTTCTGGTCCAGGCTGCCGATGCCGTCTCCGCTTCTCGCCCCGGTGCCCGCCGCGAGTCGGCCGAGAACTACATCAAGCGCCTTGAGAAGCTCGAGGAGATCGCCAACTCTTATGACGGCGTCGAGCGTACCTATGCCATGCAGGCCGGTCGTGAGGTCCATGTCATGGTTCAGCCGGACAAGATCTCCGATGCCCAGTCCACGGTCCTGGCTCACGATATCGCCCATCAGATCGAGGAAGAGATGGAGTATCCCGGTCAGGTGCGCGTCGTCGTGATTCGCGAGAGCCGCGCTGTCGATATCGCTAAATAACATGAGCGACGCGAACGAGCTCATCTCATTTATCGCGTCGATGTCGGGGGAGGGCAACCTTCGCGTCGAGGAGAACCTTGGCGAGGGGTATGTCCGCCTCCGCGTTTCGGAGGCCGAGCGGCGCCAGGCTAAGCACGACATTCAGCATGTCGAGGACATCGTCATCGAAATGCTCCGTAATGCTCGCGATGCCGGCGCCGACAAGGTCTATCTCGCCACGACCAAGGAAGACGGCGTCCGCACGCTTGTCTTTCTGGATAACGGTTCGGGCGTTCCGCAGGATATGCAAGAGCGAATCTTTGATGCCCGCGTTACCTCCAAGCTCGAGAGCATGAAGATGGACCGTTGGGGCGTTCACGGTCGTGGCATGGCATTGTTTTCGATCAAACAGAACACCGATGAGGCCCGTGTGGTCACGTCCGGTGTCGATCTTGGTTCAGCCTTTAAGGTGAGCGTCGCGGCCGACCGCCTCAGTGAGCGTGCCGATCAGTCCAGCTGGCCCCAGGCCGTCAAGGATGAGGACGGTCACTATGTCTGCGCCCGCGGCCCTCACAACATCATTCGCGCCGCCTGTGAGTTTGCGCTCGAGGAGTTGCGTGGTTGCGATGTCTATCTTGGTTCTCCGTCTGAGATTGCCGCGACCCTTTATGCTCAGGCGTCAAGCCGGCTTGATACGTCTCGTCTCCTGTTCATTGATGACGAGAGCGAGCTTCCGGTTGTCGATCGTTTAGGCCTTGCTTCTGATGCCGAGGACTTTATCCGTATCTGTTCGGGTTTGGGTCTTGAGATGTCCGAGCGCACGGCCCATCGCATTTTGGCGGGGCAGATTAAGCCCGTTCGCGGTGTGGCCGCGCGTCTGCTGCGCGAGCGTGATTCGTCCTCGCCTGCGCCGGCTCCTGTCGATCTCGCGAAGGATCGTCGCGGGCTACGTATTGCCAAGGATGACATTGCACAGTTTTCGCGTGCTGTGGAGCGCGACTTTAATGACCTTGCTGCCCGGTACTATCTCAACCTTTGCGGCGACCCAAAGATTCGTGTTTCGCGTGATCGAATCACCGTGACCTTTGATCTTGCCAAAGAGGAATAGTGCCTTTACCGAGTCCACTCGGTACGATACAGTTATTGCAGTTAAAACGTACTTTTAAATGCAGGAGTTTCTTCATGGATTGCCTGAAGGTATCAAGCAAATCATCGCCCGCGTCCGTTGCCGGCGCCATCGCCGGCATGGTCAAGGATGGTGTACCCGTCAACATCCAGTGTGTCGGCGCCGGTGCCGTCAACCAGGCCATTAAGGCCGTTGCTATCGCGCGCGGTTTTTTGATTCCAACCGGTTTTGATATTTCCTGCGCGCCCGTGTTCTCCGACATCCTCATTAACGGGGAGTCGCGCACGGCCATCCGCCTTTCTATCTACGTTCACCAGATCAATCGAGCTGCTATGGATAACGTCGTCATGGATGATGTTAAGCCTGTGGCATAGCTTCTGATTGCCTCGTTTTGCTCCCCATCGTTAGGACTTATGCACATGGACCAGCGTTCCGTACGCGATATTCTTGCCGGTAAAACCTACTTTATCCGCACCTTTGGCTGCCAGATGAATCAGCACGATTCCGAGCGCGTGAGCGGTCTGCTTGATTCGTATGGCTGCCTCATGGCGCTCGATCCCGCGCATGCCGATATTGTCGTGTTCATGACGTGCTGCGTGCGCGAGGCCGCCGATACTCGCCTGTACGGTCAGTGCAATTCCTGCAAAAGCCTGCCGTCTTCGCCTTCGGGCAAGCGCGTGGTTGCCGTTGGTGGCTGCATCGCGCAGCGCGATGGCGAGGGCCTGCTCACCAACGTCGATAACGTCAATGTCATCTTTGGCACGCATTCCATCGCGCATGTGGCCGAGCTCATTGCCGAGGCGTTCCTTGATGGCAAGCGTCATATCCGTACCAATGAGCATGAGGATACGGATGCAATGAGCATGCCGTGGCATCGCGAGACTCAGTATCACGCCTGGGTGCCCATCATGACGGGCTGCAATAATTTCTGCACCTATTGCATCGTGCCGTACGTGCGTGGTCGCGAAAAGAGCCGCCCCTTCGAGGAGATTGTCGACGAGGTGACCGGTTTGGTACGCCAGGGCGTGCGTGAGATTACGCTGTTGGGCCAAAACGTTAACTCATATGGTCGCGATCTGTTTGGCAAGCCGCGTTTTGCCGATTTGCTGCGTGCCGTGGGCGATACGGGCGTGGAGCGCATCTTCTTTACGTCTTCGCATCCCAAGGATCTGCTGCCCGAGACCATCGACGCCATGGCCGAGACGCCTGCCGTTATGCCGCAGCTTCACCTGGCCGTCCAGTCAGGTTCGACGCGGATCCTCAAAGAGATGAATCGCCGTTATACACGCGAGGACTATCTGGGCCTGGTCGATCGCATTCGCAACCGCATGCCCGATATCGCGCTCTCGACCGACATCATCGTTGGCTTCCCGGGCGAGACTGAAGAAGACTTTGAGCAGACGCTCTCGCTTGCCGAGACGGTCCGCTATGCTCAGGCCTATACCTTCATCTATTCCAAGCGTGCCGGTACCCCGGCCGCCGAGATTGACGATCCTACGCCGCATGAGGTTATCCTTGAGCGCTTTAACCGTCTGGTCAAGGTTATCGAGACGACGGCGCATGAGTATAACCAGGGTGAGCTTCACACCGTGGTGCCTGCACTTATTGAGGGTACGAGCAAGAAGAACGACGCTGTCCTTCTGGGCAAGAGCCCTAAGAACCAGACGGTGCATGCGCCGATTCCTGCTGGCTATAGCATCGATCAGCTCATCGGCAAGATCGTCGACGTCGATGTTGATGTCGCCAAGACGTGGTATCTGTCTGGCTCCGTTGTGGGCGAGCCTCGCTAATGATCTCTCCCGGTGCAAGCCTTTCTGCCATAGCGATTGTCGGTCCGACGGCGGTCGGCAAGAGCGATGTTGCTGATCGCCTGGCTGCTCGTCTATCGTCCGAAGTGTTGTCATGTGACGCGATTCAAATCTATCGCGGTATGGATATCGGTACGGCCAAGATGATGCCCGAGGAGTGCTCGGCACCTCTGCGCCTTGTCGATATCGTGGATCCGGGCGTCGCATATTCTGCTGCGCTCTATCAGTCGGATGCCCGGGCGCATATCGACCGTTTGCTTGGTGAGAAACGTCTTCCGGTCTTTTGCGGCGGTACGGGCCTGTATCTTAAGGCTGCACTCGATGAAATGGATTTTCCTTCGGGAGAACTCGAGGACGAGCGTCGCGCGGGCTATCAGGAACTTGCTGTGCGTATTGGCGAGGAAGCATTGCATGCCCTGCTTGCCGAACGCGACCCGGAATCGGCTGCCGTAATTCATCCACATAACGTGCGCCGTGTGATTCGTGCGCTCGAGATGCACGATGACGGCGTGTCGTATGCCCAGCAGAAGTCGAAATTCAGTATTCCGCGCGAGCGTTATCATGCCTTGTGGTTTGGTCTGACGCGTAGCCGTGAAGTGCTCTATGAGCGCATTAATCTTCGTGTCGACCTTATGTTTGAGCAGGGACTGGTTGATGAGGTCCGTGGCCTTATGGACCAGGGCCTGGGTGATGCCCTCACGTCGATGCAGGCAATCGGTTACAAAGAGATTATCGATGTCTTCCGTGGCGTTATTTCCATGGATGAGGCCCGTGAGCTTATCAAGATGCGCTCACGTCGCTATGCAAAGCGTCAGCTTTCCTGGTTTAAGCGTGACGATCGCATCGTGTGGTTCGATATGGATGAGTTTACGATCGATGAGGTCGTTGATGAAATTTGCCGTCGCATCGAGGCTGCCTAATGGCTCGTTTTCCTTTGGTCCCCACGGCGCCTGAACCCGAGCGCGCCATTTTGGTTGGTGTTGAGTGGCGCGATAACGCCTGGCCGCTCGACCGTTCGCTCGACGAGCTTGAGCGTCTGGCCCACACTGCTGGAGCCCAATGCGTGGCACGCTTGTCACAGCGCCTGGTCAAGCCCTATCCCAAATCGTTTATCGGCTCCGGTAAGGTCGATGAGCTGTGCGGTTTGGTGCATCGCATGGATGCGGATGTTGTTATCTTCGATGACGACCTGACGCCCTCACAGCAGTCCTATCTGGAGAAAGCCGTGGGCGAACCGGTCAAGATCATTGACCGTACGGCGTTGATTTTGGATATCTTTGGCCTGCATGCCCAGACTCGTGAGGGCCGCTTGCAGGTGCAGCTGGCACAGCTGCAGTACCTGCTACCTCGTCTGCGAGGTATGTGGAGCCACCTTGCCAAGGAACAGACACGTGGCGGTATTGGCTCGCGCTTTGGCCAGGGCGAAAGCCAGCTCGAGGTCGACCGTCGCCTGATTCGAAATAAGATTGCTGCGCTTCGACGCGAACTGAAACAGGCTGAACAACGTCGCGACGTGCAATCGAAAAGCCGTATTGAATCGCCGGCGTTTCGCGTGGCGTTGGCTGGCTACACCAATGCCGGTAAGTCGACGCTGCTTAATCGACTGACGGGATCCACGGTACTTTCACAGGATAAGCTGTTTGCCACGCTCGATCCTACGACGCGCTCGTACCGTTTGCCCGGTGGTCGTGGCATGACGATCACCGATACCGTCGGCTTTATTCAAAAGTTGCCCCATGGCCTGGTCGACGCTTTTAAATCTACGCTTTCCGAGGTGCTAGGCGCCGATTTGATTCTTAAAGTTGTAGATGCTTCCGATGAGGATTTTGGGCGTCAGCTTGAGGCGGTTGATCGTGTCCTTGACGAGATCGGTGCCGGTGAGCGCCTGACGCTTACCGTGTTCAATAAAATTGATCTGCTCGATAGCGTCGATCGCTTGAGCTTCCGACGTCGTTATCCCGAGGCGGTGCTGTTCTCGGCTCAGACGGGTGAGGGTCTTGATGACTTAGTCGACCGCATCGCTCGTGAAGCGGCCGCTACGGACGTGTTGCTCTCGGCCGATATCCCGTATCGAGAGGGCGCGTTAATCACGCTCGTGCACGAACAGGGAACCCTTCTGCACGAGGAATACCTCGAGGACGGCGTTCGTATTGTGGCAAAGCTTCCGGCCCGTATCGCACCACGTCTTGAACGTTACCGAACGGAATAAATCAGCTCCAGTACACCCAAGATAATCGGTTGATGAAGCAGGTAGAACGGCAGCGCATGGCGTCCGAGGCTTGCGAGCGTCGGGATGGGATTTTCATAGGCCCATGCTGGTGCCTCGCAGTTTGCTTTCTGTGCCGTTCGGGCGGCAAAGAAGCCTGTGAGGTACATAAATAAGAAGGGTATGAGCGGATAGTAATCACCGGAGACAAAATCTGGACCTGGGAAACCCAGCCAAGCTAGATAGGGGATAGGGTAGACCGCTTTAGGAATGCTCCAGGTACAGGCAAAGAGTATGAGGCAAATCCTTATACCCCATACTGCCGGCACCCTATCGAGAACCGGGCGAGCGAGTGCAACAATGGCAGTGCACGCCGCGGTGACGCATAATTTCTTTCGCAAATTGACAACCGCATAGCGGAACACGGCCCGC
>CALBOJ010000051.1 GCA_937896835.1 uncultured Collinsella sp. | reverse complement strand
TGTGCTCGATGCGCGCCGTCTTGCCGCCGCTGAGGTTGTGATTGCACGGCGTATCGTGCGATTGGCGATTAAGCGCATCGATCCCGACGCGCGACCGGAGATGCGGCACGTGGAGCGCGTGCTCGCCTGCGTCGCTGCGGGCTCGGGCTCGGTTACGCTTCCTGCGGGAATTGATGCCCGTGTGGAGTTTGGCACGCTGGCGTTCAAGGCCCCGGCGGCGCGCGAGGGTTTAGTGGCCGATTGGATCTCCGTTCCCGGTCGTCTGCCGCTGGGGGCGGGGCATATGCTGACAGCGGAGCCGATGGCTGTGGAGCCGGGGTGCGATATCGTGCACCGTGCCCGCGAGCTTGCTGCTGCCGGAAAGGTTGCGGCCTTGGTGGATGCGGCGGCCCTGGGGTTTGCCGACCGCGATAGCGAGCGGATGTTAGCCGGCTCGCGCGGGGAGATTCCCACCGAGGCACGATCGGCGCGCCTGTGGGTGGATAGCCCTGTGCCGGGAGACGTGATGTGCCCGTTGGGGATGAACGGCCGAAGCAAGAAAGTGTCAGACCTGTTAAACGAGGCGCGCATTCCTGTTTCAGACCGCTCTGGCGTACCCGTGGTAAGAACGGCTCCGGGAGGTGCCGTAGTATGGGTCGCGGGCGTTCGCGCGGACGAGCGTTTTAAATGCACGGCCGCAACGCGCGTGGCATATCTGCTTCGTGTGGTCGATGCGGAATAGCGCTTCGCGCCAGCTATTCTGTGCGACGTTGACGGTATTCCCGCGCTGATGGCGCACGTGCTGGTAAATATACCCCGTGCGCTGCTAGAATGTGTAGTTCGCGTCCATGCGGCGGTGCGTGGGCGATAAGCACAAGAAAGGGTTGTCATGGCTTCTCAACATCCGGATATCGAGAAGGTTCTGTTTACGCAGGAGGATATCGACGGTATCGTCTCTCGCCTAGGCGAGCAGATTACTCGCGACTACGCGGGTAAGGATCTGGTGCTGATTGCGGTCCTGCGCGGCGCCGTGGTCTTTATGGGCGACCTGATGCGCAAGATCGAGCTGCCGACCAACATCGATTTCATGGCTGTTTCGAGCTATGGCGACGGTGTGAAGTCCTCGGGCATCGTGCGTATCATTAAGGACCTGGATATCGACATCCGCGGTCGCGACGTGCTGATCGTCGAGGACATTCTGGACTCGGGCCTGACGCTCAAGTATCTGATGAAGAACCTCGAGAGCCGCAAGCCCGCCTCGCTGGAGGTTGCCGCCTTCCTGTGGAAGGACGTTGAGGACCGTACCTCGGCCGTCACGCCCAAGTATGTTGGAACCCATTGCCCCGATGCCTTTGTGGTGGGCTACGGCCTCGACTATGCCGAGCGCTATCGTAACCTTCCGTATCTGGGCATTTTGAAACCGGAGGTTTATTCGTAAGATGCCCGACGACCGTAACGATAACAATTCCCAGACTCCCCGGGAGCCTAAGATCCCGGGGATGCCCGGAGGCAAGAAGCCCACGCGTACGGGCTGGCTGTATTTTATTTTGGCTTGCGCGCTTCTGGGTTACGCCTTCTTTAACATGGGCTCCGGCTTTGCCAACTCCAGCAATACCGTAAAGCTCGCGACGAGCGAGATGGTCAACGCCATTAAGCAGGACCGTGTCGAAGATTTGACCTATACGGTTCAAGACGGAAGCGTGGCGGGTCATTACTGGAAGACAAAAAAGGACAAGGGCGACACGAGCGAGCTCAAGAGCTTCTCCTCGACCTATGTCGGCTCCGATTCGCTTGCCGAGCTTATGGCGGAGCACCCCGATACCAAGTACATCGTCAACACCAATGACCCCGATTTTTGGGGCGACCTGGCGATGAGCGTGCTTCCGACGATCGCCCTGATCGCCATCATGTTCTACTTTATGCGCCAGATGATGGGCGCCAACAACAGGAACATGCAGTTTGGCAAGACTAACGCCAAGACCAACGAGGCCACGCGCCCCAAGGTCAAGTTTGAGGATGTTGCCGGTGTGGACGAGGCAGTCGAGGAGCTCGAGGAGATCCGCGACTTTTTGAGCGATCCGGACCGCTATCGCAAGCTGGGCGCCAAGATCCCGCGTGGCGTGTTGCTGGTTGGCCCTCCGGGTACTGGTAAGACCCTGCTGGCCAAGGCCGTTGCCGGCGAGGCGGGCGTGCCGTTCTTTAGCATCTCGGGTTCCGACTTTGTCGAGATGTTCCTGGGTGTCGGCGCCAGCCGTGTGCGTGACCTCTTTAAGGAGGCCAAGTCCCAGGCCCCGTCGATCATCTTCATTGACGAGATCGATGCCGTGGGACGTCAGCGCGGAGCCGGCTTGGGCGGCGGTCACGACGAGCGCGAGCAGACGCTCAACCAGCTGCTGGTCGAGATGGACGGTTTTGAGGAGAGCGAGTCGGTCATCCTGATCGCTGCGACCAACCGCCCCGATATTCTGGATCCGGCATTGCTACGCCCCGGTCGTTTTGACCGTCAGGTTACGGTCGACCGTCCGGATGTGAAGGGCCGCGAGCAGATCTTGCGCGTGCATGCCGAGAACAAGCCGATGGACGAGGATGTAAAGTTTGAGAAGCTCGCCCAGATGACCGTTGGCTTCACCGGCGCCGATCTGGCAAATCTGCTCAACGAGTCTGCACTGCTGGCTGCCCGCCGCCATCGTTCCGTGATTTCGATGGACGAGGTCGAGGAGTCGATGGAGCGCGTGATTGCCGGTCCGCAGCGCAAGGGTCGTGTGATGACCGAAGCCGAGCGCACCACGATTGCCTACCACGAAAGCGGTCACGCCCTGGTGGGCCACGTCCTGGAGCATTCCGATCCGGTTCACAAGATCTCGATCGTCAGCCGCGGCCAGGCGCTGGGCTACACGCTGCAGCTTCCGCAGGAGGACCACTTCCTCAAGACCAAGAACGAGATGCTCGACGAGCTTGCCGTGTTCTTGGGCGGTCGCGTTGCCGAGGAGCTCATGTGCGACGACATCACATCGGGCGCGAGCAACGATCTGGAGCGCGCGACCAAGATGGCGCGCGAGATGGTCACGCGCCTGGGCATGAGCGAGGAGCTTGGAACGCAGGTGTTTGGTGAGGCACAGCATCAGGTATTCCTGGGCCGCGATTACGCCGATCACCAGGATTACTCCGAGGAGACGGCGCGCCGCATCGATATCGAGGTTCAGCGCATCATGCGCGAGGCCCATCGCCGTGCGGTCGAGATTTTGGATGCCCGTCGCGATCAGCTCGATCTGATGGCCAAGGTGCTGCTTGAGCGCGAGACCGTCGAAGGCGACGCCGTGAACGCCCTGCTCGACAACGAGTGGGATGCCTATCTTGAGCGCGAGGGCGATATCCTGGCGGCCAAGGAGGAGCGCAATGCCAAGGCGGCCGGCATGCCGACCAAGAAGCGTGCGCCTCGTATGAGCGAGGAGGAGCTTGCGGCGGACGCCGCGGCATTTGCGCAGGCGGCTATGCAGGAAGATGCAGAGATCGCATCCGATGATGCCGGCGATGACTGTGCCGTCAATGCCGGTGCCGACACCGACGAGGACAAATAGTCTTTGTGGCGAAAGCCTCTGCGGGGAAACCTGCGGAGGCTTTTTCCTTTGTTGATTGGGGACAGACTTAAATGGGCGTTTTCACGCATTTAAGTCTGTCCCCAATTAACATTACTGCGGCACTTTGCCCGACTAAAGCGTACAATAGCGCCTATGCGAAAGGGGAACAGATGATCAACGAAACTATGTATGCTCGCGGTGCGGAAAGCTCCATCATCCGTGAGATCTTTAGCTATGGCCTTGAGCGCAAGGCACAGATCGGCGCGGAGAACGTATTCGATTTTTCGCTGGGTAACCCGAGCGTTCCGGCACCTGCCGCCGTGGCTGAGTCCATTAAGAAGGCCTTGGAGCTGCCGAGCGACCAACTGCATGGATACACGCCTGCGCCGGGTCTGCCGCAATGTCGAGCAGCCGTCGCCGACTCGCTCAACCGTCGCTTTGGCACGAGCTATGAGGGCAAGGACGTCTTTATGACGGTGGGTGCCGCGGCTTCGCTCACCTGCACGCTCAACGCGATTACCAATCCGGGCGACGAGGTCATCGTTATCGCTCCGTACTTCCCGGAGTATCGCGTGTGGATCGAGAAAGCTGGTTGCACGTGCGTCGAGGCGCTCGCCGATGAAGATACGTTCCAGCTGGGCGTGAGTAACGTGCTCAAGGCGATTACCGATAAGACGGCTGCCGTCATCATCGACTCGCCCAACAATCCGACCGGTGCCGTATATACACGCGACACGCTGACGCGACTGGCCAATGTTCTGCGCGAGGCCAACGCTCAGCGCGATCCCGAGAATCCGATTATGCTCATCTCTGATGAGCCGTATCGCGAGATTGTCTATGGCGCCGAGGTGCCTTGGGTGCCTTCGATCTACGAGCACACCATCGTGTGCTACTCGTATTCCAAGTCGCTTTCGCTACCGGGCGAGCGCGTCGGGTGGATCCTGGTTCCCAATACGAATCCTCAGGCAGCTCGTCTAATGCCCGCCGTTGCCGGTGCCGCCCGTACGCTGGGCTTCGTGTGTGCACCGGCGCTCTTCCAGCGCGTGATCATCGATTGCATCGATGAGCCGAGTGATGTCGAGGCCTATGCTCGCAACCGCACCGCGCTTACCGACGCACTAGCGGAGTACGGCTACACCTATGTTGAGCCGGATGGTGCATTCTACCTGTGGGTGAAGGCACTGGAGCCCGATGCGAATGCGTTCTGTGAGCGCGCGAAGAAGTATGAGCTGCTCGCGGTGCCTTCGGATAGCTTTGGCATGCCGGGCTGGTTCCGCCTGGGCTACTGCGTGAGCTATGAGACAATCGTCAACTCGCTGCCTGCCTGGAAGCAGCTGGCCGACGAATATCGTCGAAAGTAGAGCGCTCTGCTTACAATGTTTTACGTGAAACGGGGTTTGGTTTTAAGCCAGACCCCGTTGTCTATGCCGTTGTGTGATTGGGATGAAGCAGTTTTACGACTGCCGAAAGCTATGCGTACAATGAATATACGCGACGGCCATACTGGACAAGGAGACCCGATGCCCTACCTTCTTTCTTGTGATATTCATACTCATACGATGTTCTCTGCGCATGCGTACTCAACCATCGAGGAGAACATCTATTGGGCGGCAGAGCGCGGCCTTCAGGTGCTCGGTTCCGCCGATCATTTAAGCTCGATGGTTACGCCTTGTCCCAATGACCTGCGCAGTTTCCAATTCTTTATTAACCAGGATATCTGGCCGCGCATTTGGAGCGGCGTGCTGGTGCTGCGTGGTGCCGAGGCCGATATCGTTTCGCTGGATGGAGGCCTGTTTGGCGAGGACATTCCCGTTTCGCTCGATATTGCCGGCGATTCGTACAGTCACCAGCATTCGCTGTTCGATTTGGTGACGCGTAATTTGGATTATTTGGTGGCAAGCGTGCATAACCCGCAGTTTGCCGAAGGCGCGACGCTCGCCCAGACAACCGAGATGTACATCAATGCCCTGGATCACCCCAAGGTGTTCATGCTGGGGCATACGGGGCGCTCGGGCGTGCCGTTCGATATCGATGAGGTGCTGCTGGCGGCCAAGGCCAAGCACAAGATTATCGAGATCAACAACCATAGTCTTGAACACGGTGTCGACACTGAGCATTGGGCCGTATGCCGCAAGATCGCCGAGCGCTGCGCCGAGCTGGGCGTGGGTATTGGCGTGTCGACCGATGCCCACATTGGCATGGCCATTGGCAAACTCGATCACGCGCGCAAGATGCTTGACGAGATTCACTTCCCGCTGGATTTGATCGTGACGCGCGACCGCGAGACGCTGCTGCGCGAGATGGCGGCAGCCGGCGTGTGCGACCTGCGCAAGGGGATGTAACGAGACTCATATGCCCAACGAAAGGGGGCGGTTCAAACGGGCCGCCCCCTTCTTGTCCCAAAAATCTACCGGTGTTGGTTAGCGGCGCTCGAGGACCGCGACGGTCTCGGTGTGGTCGGCATGGGGGAACATGTCGACGGGCGTGATCTTGAGCAGGCGATAGCCTCCGTCGAGAAGCTGGTGCAGGTCGCGTTCTTGGGTCACGGGGTTGCAGCTGATATAGGTGATGCGGCGCGGCTTGAGTGCGCAGGCGGCTTCGAGGAACTCGGGGGTGGAGCCGGCGCGCGGCGGGTCGATGGAAAGGACATCGATCCGCTCGTTGTTGTCGGCGGCGTCCAGGATGTAATCGGTGGCGTCGTCGGCCATAAACCAAGCGCTGCGGGTGAGGCCGTTGAGCTCGGCATTGCGACGTGCGTCGGCAATGCCCGCCGGGTTGCGCTCCACGCCGAGCAGCATAATGCCGATGCCCTTGTCCTGGACATCCTTCGCGGCGCACAGGCCGATGGTTCCGCTGCCGCAGTAAGCGTCCATAAGAATGTCACCCTGCTGCAGGTCCATGCCGTCAATGGCAAGTCGATAGAGCAGCTCGGTTTGCTGCGGATTGGTCTGATAGAACGCGGTAGGGGAGATGTCGAATTCACAACCGAGCAGCTGGTCGCGCATGCATTCGGCGCCATAGACGATACGGGTCTCCTCGCTCAAGATGGCATTTCCGGGGCGACCGTTGATGTTCTGAGCGACGGTGACGATATGCGGATCGAGTGCGGCGACAGCCTCAAAGAACTCCTGCGCATGCGGCAGGTCGCGCTGAGCGGTCACGAGGGTGACCATAATCTGGTCGGTGCGCCAGCCGCAGCGAACGACGGCATAGCGAAGCAGTCCCAGATGCTTGTCTTCGTTAAAGGCGGGAATATGCAGACGTTCGGCCTCGCGAGCGATGCCGTTGAGAATCTGACGAGCGCCCGGCGCCTCAACGGGGCATTTGGGAACGGCGACGATTTTGTGCGTCCCACGTTCAAAAAAGCCGCAGCGGACAGCGCCCTCTTTGCCGGGAGCAAACGGAGTGGCAGCCTTATGACGAAAACCACGCGGCGCAAGATATTTACCCGGGTCTCCCAGGGTGACTCCCATACCGCGAATGGGGTCGACGCTAATGCCCTCGCGCTCGCAGAGCTCAGCAAACAGCTCCTCCATAGCAGCCTGCTTGGCCGCCAACTGCTTCTTATAAGGACGATTGAGTGCCGTACACCCACCACAAGCTTTCATGATCGAACAGGGAGACTTGGGATCCACGGCCTTACGCGCAGACGAAACCGGATCTTTATGCGAATGCTTGGAACGAGCTTGAGGTGCCTTATCCCCGCTCCGACGAGAGCCGGGACGCTTGGCCTTAGCCTTGCCCTTGGCCGACTTACCCTTCGCATCCAGAGACGACTTGGATTTCTTAGAAGATTTTTTCTCCTCCGACCCCTCAGCTGCCTCGATCAAAGCACGACGAGCCTTACGCTCCGCACGAGATTCTGCCATGAATTAACCCCACTAATTTACAAATTGAAATCTGAAAGCATTGTACCGTGCCAAGCTAGCGGACGATATGCAAGCGCCCATTTCATGTCAGTGATAAGCCCAACGACGTTTGCCCGCCGGGTGCCGGGGCAGGGGTTAAGTTTGTCGCGAGTTCCGCACGAACAGGAGAGCACTTAATGTGCTCTCCGTCGTGAGC
>CALBOJ010000050.1 GCA_937896835.1 uncultured Collinsella sp. | reverse complement strand
CCTTGTCCTGCTCCTTCGGAGCTGCGGACAAGGCGCCACACTGGTCTGCGGAATGTTCTGAAAACCAAGCCCGGCCCCCGCCTGCGGTGACGCTGTTGCGAGCGCTCTGCGATGGGGACGTTGTTGGTTGGGGCCGCTGGGCTGATGTGGGGGCGCGTGGTTGTTGCGGGCTCTGGTCCCGGCGGCGGCCTCGGCGCTTCGCGCCTGCCGCCTGGGTCTACTGCGGGGCCGTGGCGGCAGCGGCGGCGCTTCGCGCCTGCTGCCTGGGGTGACTTTGGGCTTGGTGCGAATTGAGGTCTAATACTTTTCCCGTGAAGTGAACGACCTTATTTGGACCCCCGAAGCATTGGCATATTTTGACCGCTATTTCCTGCGGTTTTGCAGCGCGAATCCTGCGGTTTTTTGGTCTAAAGGTGTGGATGCTCCGGGGCTTCGTTTTTACTCGTTCACTTCTCGGGAAAGTATTAGAGCTCAGCTGGCGGGGGTACCGCCCTGGCGTCGAAGCCCCGCGTCTTCTTCGCTTGATTGGGAAAAACAGCCTCGCTGAAGTAATTGCGAGCCCGCCCGGACGTATCTGCGGGGGTTGTCTGCACAATTCGCGGTATTATGTTGCGGAGTTTTGAAAGGAGCCGCTGGTGGTCACGACGACGTTTGCTTCGCCTTTGGGCGAAATCCTGCTTGCCGCTGATGGCCGCGGTCTGACGGGGCTTTGGTTTGAGGGGCAGGAGCACTTTGGCTCCACGCTTCTCCGTGAAGACTCCGAACATGTTGAAGGCGTCGATGCGGTTTCCGGTACTGGTGGCATGTCGTCGGTGAGTCCGGCAAATGGTGCGGCCTCTTCGGTGCTTGAGCGTTCCTGGGCTTGGCTGAATGCTTATTTTGCAGGGCAGGAACCTCGGTTTACGCCGCCGTTGCATATGATCGGCACGGCGATTCAGCGTGATGTTTGGTTTGAGCTGCTTTCGATCCCGCGTGGCGAGGTCGCTACGTATGGCGAGATCGCCCAGCGTGTTGCCGCTCGACATCGTGTACCGGGAAATGAAGCGCCCGTTGTATCTCCTCGCGCGGTGGGGGCTGCGGTCGCTCGCAACCCTATTTCGATTATCGTGCCGTGCCATCGCGTGGTCGCGGCCGACGGATCGCTCAACGGATACGCCGGTGGACTGGATCGCAAGGAGTGGCTGCTGCGCCTCGAGGGTGCCTATCTATAAGCTGCAGGCGGCCGCAACGCCCATGCGGCAAGCGCGCTCGCTGTACGGGCGTTGTTTGCAGGGCGAGATGTGAAGCCGCCCGTTCCTTAAGTCCGACTAAGCTATAACCTTGCTTTTTTAAATATGCTCATCGACCTGCTAAGGCAGCACTAAGGCGAGTGCGGGTGCGCTATTATCGGCGCTCACGGAGCGCTTGGTGTTCTTGGCACGCATGGACGAGGGCTCGGCGGGCTTTACCATGGCGTCGATCGATCTTTCGGAGGCGGTGAACAAGGCGGCGGCGCCGTTTAAGTCGGTGGCGGTCTCAGGCGGTAAACGCCTGTCGACGTCGATTGCGACCGGCGTGCGGACCCATGCCGATGCCGCGGCGGTGGCGCAGGTGGTTGAGTTGCTACTGGACAACGCCACGCGCTATGCGAGCGAGGGCAGCGTGATTGAGCTGAGCCTGTGCGCCGTTTCGCACGGCAAAGGCAAGGGCGCCGCCGAGCTTGTCGTATCGAACGCCGTGGACGAGCTGCCCGAGGGCGACCTGGACCGATTGTTCGATCGCTTCTATCGTGCGGATGCGTCGCGCAGCTCCAAGACGGGTGGCTCGGGCGTGGGCCTGTCCGTGGTGCGTGCCATCGCCGAGGCCCATGGAGGCGCCGCCACCGTATCCGGTCACGGCAACCAGATCACCTTCACCGTTTGCCTTTAAAACCTGCCAAAAAGGAACAGGTTTATTTTGGCAGGTTTTATCTGGGGAAACGTCCGCAGGAGAGGGCATGGGCGGTGTGAACATATGCATCTCTACCTGCTAAAATATAGGCATCGTTATTCGGCTCCTGAGTGGAAAGGAGACGGTCATGCAGTACGAGATCGGCGGAGGGGCTTTCCCGGTTGTTACGTGCAACCTTAGCGATGGCGAATCCATGATCACCGAAAGCGGCGCCATGGCTTGGATGACCCCCAACATGGAAATGTCTACCTCGGGCGGTGGCATCGGCAAGATGTTCTCCAAGGCTTTTTCGGGTGAGGCATTGTTCCAAAACATTTGGACCGCGCGTGGCGATGGCATGATCGCGTTTGGCTCCTGCTTCCCCGGCCGCATCGTGCCAATCGAGATCGGTCCGGGCAAGAGCTGGATTTTGCAGAAGCGTTCGTTCCTTGCCGCGGAAAGTGGCGTCGAGTTGAGCATTCACTTTAACAAGAAGGCAAAGGCCGGCGTCTTTGGCGGCGAGGGCTTTATCATGCAGAAGCTCACGGGCTCGGGTGTTGCTTTTGCCGAGATCGACGGCGACCTGGTTGAGTACGAGCTCGCTGCTGGCCAGCAGATGATTGTGGATACCGGCAACGTGGCCGGCTTTGAGGAGACCGTGAGCATTGACGCTCAAATGGTCAAGGGCGTCAAAAACATCATGTTTGGTGGCGAGGGCGTGTTCAACACCGTGCTCACCGGTCCCGGTCGCATCTGGTTGCAGACGATGCCCATTTCCAATCTTGCGGCAGCAGTGGCCTCGATGACCAACAACAATAACTAGTCCGCATAGGATAGCGCGCGGCGGGCTTACCCTGTCGCGCGCTTTTTTGCTGGCAAACGCCTCGCTTATAGAGTGTGGCTGCGCTGCTACAGCGAGCGTCGTCATCTCGTCACCCTGATAGCTTGCGGCAAGCGTGGCAATGAGGAGTGAGAATTTGAGTGCTCAGTCCCAAGGCATAATGGCGGCCATGCCAACAAGCAAAAACGAGTTGCCGGTGTCACGGAAAGGCAGGCGTCGGTCGATTCCACGTGAGACGGCTGTACCGATCTGCACGGCCGCCCCTGCGCGTCCCGCGCTGCCCCCAAAGAGGTACGTTTCCCCATATAAAACCTGCCAAAATAAACCTGTCTCTTTTTGATAGGTGCGAAATGGGTAATACTAAAGAGTTATCCGACCAGATGGGAACCGATCGATGGCCTATATCGAATTTAAAGACGTCATCAAAGCATACGGCGAGGGCGATGCCCGCATTCACGCGCTCGACGGCGCGAGCTTTACCGTTGAGCGTGGCGAGCTTGCCATTATCCTGGGCGCTTCGGGCGCCGGTAAAACCACGGCGCTCAACATTCTGGGTGGCATGGATACGGCGACTTCCGGCACCGTGACGGTGGACGGGCGCGATGTGAGCTCCGCTAACGAGGCGCAGCTCGTGGAATACCGCCGCGCCGACGTCGGCTTTGTCTTCCAGTTCTACAATCTGGTCCCCAACCTGACGGCGCTCGAAAACGTCGAGCTCGCGGCGCAAATCTGCCCCGATTCACTCGATGCCGAGCAAACGCTTTGCCAGGTTGGCCTGGGCGAGCGCCTCGCCAACTTCCCCGCGCAGCTATCGGGCGGCGAGCAGCAGCGCGTGTCCATTGCCCGCGCGCTGGCCAAGAACCCCAAGCTGCTTTTGTGCGACGAGCCCACGGGTGCACTCGACTACAAAACCGGCAAGCAGATTTTGCAGTTGCTGCAGGACACCTGCCGCAAGCAGGGCATCACGGTCATTATCATCACCCATAACTCCGCGCTGGCGCCCATGGCCGATCGCCTGATCCGCTTTAAGAGCGGCCGCGTGGAGAGCGAGACGGTCCAGCAAAATCCCGTGTCTATCGAGACAATCGAGTGGTAGCGCCCATGGACCAGGACCGCCAAAACAGCCAAAACCACGATACGGAGCACGCGGGCCGCGACCGGGAGTTCGCGACCTACCGTACCGCCCAAAGCTCAAACGATATGGTGCCGACGGTATTTCGCCGTGGCATCTACCGCACAATCCGCGGCAGTCTTAAGCGCTTCCTATCTATCGTGGTCATCACCGCGCTCGGCGTGAGCGTGATGTGCGGCCTCAAGGCGGGTTGCGAGGATCTGTGCGATTCGGTCGACGCCTACTTCGACCAGCAAAATGTCTATGACATTAACGTGCAGTCGACCTATGGCCTGACTGACGATGATCTCGACGCCATCCAAGAGGTCGATGGCGTCGAAACGGCCGAGGGCATCTACGCCGAGACCGCCTACACCGCCGTGGGCACAACGCGCGAGCGCGTGGTCGTGCAAAGTCTCTCCAAGGAGAACATCGATCAGCCGGTGCTCGTGAACGGCGATTTGCCCGAGAGCGCCGATGAAGTCGCGGTGACTTCGAAGTTCCTGAAGGCTTCGGGCAAAAAGCTCGGCGATACGGTGAGTTTTGCCGCCAATGACGCGAGCTCGTCGAACCAAAGCGCCAAGGATCAGTTTGCCGCGGGCGATTACACCATTACGGCCGAGGTCCTCGATCCCACTGATGTGAGCTCCGACTCGACAGTCAACGCCTTTCGCGCTGCTTCGGCGGCGGACTATAAGTTCTATGTGAGCGAGGACGCCGCGACGTCGTCGTCCTATTCCGCAGTCCACGTAGTCGTCGAAGGAGCCAAGAGCCTCAACTCCTATTCGGATGCCTACGCGGCAAAGATCAACAAGGTCAAGGGCAATATAGAGAAGATCCGCGAGGAGCGTGAGAAGGCGCGCGCTCAGGAGCTGACAGTCGACACGCCGGCAAGCTTGGATGCGGCCGAGCGCCAGGCGAATATGCTCTTTGGGATTGAGCAGGACAACATCAATCGCATGGCCCAGGGCAGCGAGGAACGCGTCCAGGCTCAGGCCGACCTGGATCAGCGCCGCGCCGCCGCCGACCAGCAGTTTGCCGATGCCCGCGCCGAGCTTTCCGATTTGGGTGAATGCACGTGGTACATCCAGGACCGCGACAATATCGCAAGCTACTCAAGCGTGGAGAGCGATAGCTCGTCAATTGAGGCTATTGCGACGGTGTTCCCGTTCATCTTCTTTATCGTCGCCGTGCTCATCAGCCTCACCACCGCCACGCGTATGGTCGAGGAGGAGCGCACGCTCATTGGCCTGTACAAGGCGCTCGGCTACTCGCGCGAGCGCATCCTGTCCAAATACGTGGACTATGCGCTGTGGGCGTGCCTGATTGGCGGCGTGCTCGGCAATATCATCGGCTTTGTGGGCCTGCCGCTGTTCCTGTTTACGGTGTTCGACGACATGTACTCGCTGCCCCAGATGCTGCTTTCGTACGACATCGTGTCCTCGATCGTCTCGGTGGCGCTGTTTGCCGTGGGCGTGGTGGGCGCCACAATTATCGCCTGCCGCCACGAGATGGCCGAGACCCCGGCCTCGCTCATGCGCCCCAAGGCCCCGCGCGCCGGCTCGCGCATCCTACTTGAGCGCATCGGCTTTATCTGGCGCCGCATGGGCTTTTTGAACAAGGTGGCTGCGCGCAACCTGTTCCGTTACAAAAAGCGTGCCTTTATGACCATCTTTGGCATCGCGGGTTGCACCGCGCTTGTGATCTGCGGTATGGGTATTCGCGATACGTCGGTGGCGCTTTCGCCCAAACAGTACGGGCATATCACGCGTTATGACTTGCTGGCGGTCGCCAACCCCGATGACTTTACGCAGACGTGCGCGGCGTTGGATGAGCGCAGCGCGGCCAATGATTCCAACGTGACCGTGACTTCGACGCTGCCGATTATGACCGACAACGTCACCTTTACGTTTGGCGGCAAGAGCGAGACCGTGCAGCTGATCGTGGTGCCCGATGACCGCACGAACGACCTGGACGACTATGTGCGCCTCGAGGACGAGTCCAAAGAGCCGCTGTCTTTGCGTGACGGAGACGTGTATCTGAGTAAGAGTTCACAGCTGGTGCTGGGGATTCAGCCGGGCGATACGGCATACGTCCAGGATTCGTCGCTCAATGTTGCCAAGGTCAAAGTCAGTGACATTTCGCTTAACTATCTTGGCAACACGCTTTACATGACGCAGGGCACCTATGAGCGCGCGTTCGGTCGAAGCGCACGCCTCAACGGCGTCTTTGTGCTGCTTAAGGGCTCGTCGGCCGACCAGATTGCGTTTAGCAAGAAGCTTAAGAGCGACGGTTGGCTCACCATCTCGAGCACGGCCGAACATTGGCAGAACTACGAGGCGAACTTTGCGATCATCAATTCGGTCGTGGTGCTCGTGACTTTTATGGCGGCATGCCTGTCGTTTGTGGTGGTGTTTACGCTGTCCAACACGAATATCTCCGAGCGCGAACGCGAGCTGGCGACCATCAAGGTGCTGGGCTTCCGCCGTGGCGAGGTGCACCATTACGTCAACAAGGAGACGTTGATCCTCACGGCAATTGGCGCCGCGCTGGGCGTGCCACTGGGCGGCTTGCTGGCCGAGAGTTTTACGTACATTTTGCAGATGCCGTCGCTGTACTTTGACGTCGAAGTCGAGCCGCTAAGCTACGTGCTCGCCGTGGTGCTTTCCTTTGGCTTTACGTTTATCGTCAACCTAGCCACCAATCGTACCCTCAACAAGATCGACATGGTCGGCGCCCTCAAGAGCGCCGAGTGACCTGCCAAAAAGGGACAGGTTTATTTTGGCAGGTTTTATCTGCGCAAACGCCGGACAACCATTAGGTGGCCCGGCGTTTGCCCCGTTTTGCTGGGGATGTCTGTCGTTCAGTGCTCTTACTGGCCAATCCAGTGTTGCGCATAGCTCTTAATGTCCTCGGTAAAACCGTCAAGGTCGTCAAGGGTGATCACGCTGTCGATAAGCAAATTGGCTATCTCGCGGTGCATTGTGCTGCGGCGAATGTCGTTTGCAATTACGCCTGAGGACAGCTTGTCTCTATTGAGGCGCTCTTCTAGTGCCCAAAATCTACTGGACGCTTCACTGTCGCCGTTCAGTATCTCAACATACTGGCCGATGAGCTTTTCCATATAACGTTCTTGCCATTGAGGAAGCATTTTCTTAAACAGCTTCCAGTCGCTTTCGGCTACGTCGCGCATATGTCCTCCGCTCGTTAAACGGGCTTTTCCATTTGCCTTTCATTCTATTTGGTTTTCGCTCACAGGCGTGGATGAAGGGCTTTCTCCAGCCTTCGAGATTGGGCTTGAATGGGTCGTATGCCGCAAAACGGGCCTATCTACTACGTTTGCTACCACACCCTCGACCATGACAAAGATTATGAAATTAAAACCGCAGGTAGAGGGCTTGCAAATATTCGGAAAAGGCGGGTATGGTCGGCCCTCTCGAGTTAAACGTAGTAAATAGGCCCTTTTCTTGGCGCGTGGTCAGCTCAATGCTAATCTCCGTGCCGGAACTGACCCAGTTGTTTGTAGGTTGCGGTGATATACGGACTGTTTGGCGCTTTGGAGCTTCAAAACAGTCCCTATCTCACCGCAACTTAGGAGAAGGGCGGGGGTGGTTGGGTGCTGGTGGGTCGGAGCGTGTTAGGCCTGTTGGCGGTGCTTCCATTGTTTGAGGCACCAGCGCATGAGCGCTTTGATGACGGGAATCGTGATGAGGATGATCCATGCAGGATGGGGCTGTCCCAAACAGAGCCACATGTAGAGGAACCAAGCGATGGCGGCTGCCGGGTAGATGACCTCGATCAGCTTAGATAAGTGGCGTTGGTCGATAAAGTCGCCAAGCGCGTAATAGACGGGAATCAGAAAGACGAGGAAGAGTCCCGTAGCCCATGTGCCGTAGACAATGCCGAGCACCAGATAGGCGAGGGCGACAAGCACAGGGAAGGGGAATTTGTTCCATGCACGTCCGACCTTGGTGTGGAAATGCTTGCCGTGATGGTCGAGCTTGTCGTGTGCTTCCTTCCAGCTGGAAAACGTCTCGCCGTCGATGGTGACGGTGCCGTCGTCATTGGTATGCACACTATGTCCATCGTCCTCAAGCGTATCGATATGCAATCCGCCTGGCCCCACATGGACCTCTTCACCCTTGCGCTCGTTAGCCACATGGATGCCATTCCAGCCAACATGAACCTCTTCGCCTTTGTTGGGGTCAATAACGTGGATGCCGCGCGCGAGGGAAATATCGACAAGTGGCTTATCGCTGCAATCAGCGTGTTCAGTAGAAGCCTCAGCCTCCTCAGCCTTATCTGAAGCTTTGGTGCCGGCGTTGCTGTTCTGCGCCTCATCATCAGCCTGCGAGTCGTCAGTGCTATCCACCGCCTCCCCATACAGCAGCTCATCCAGCGACACGCCATACAGCGCGGCGAGCGCAATAAGGTTATCGGTATCGGGAGAGGATTCGCTGCGCTCCCATTTACTGACAGCCTGACGACTCACACCCAGCTGGGCGGCAAGCGCCTCCTGAGAAAGCCCAGCAGCCTTGCGGCGATCGACGAGCCGCTGTGCCATCGCAAGATCCATGGTGGTTCCTTTCGTTTGATGGTCGAATCGAATGAGCCGAGTATGCCGAGAACAGCCGGTAGCGACCACCATTTCTAGTTAGAATCTGCCCCAACCCTACCGCAACTACCGGTAGCAACCCCTAACGACCAGCCATTTCAGGACAAATGTCAGTGCTACTCTCAGCTAAGAGCCTGCAACATCCCAAAATCTCAGCCCACGCACCCGCAGCAAGAAGACGAATAGCCTCGGCCTCCCTAGTTACCGCAGGAGGCCTCAGGGCTTACATCCCAAATCTTTCCGCAGGACGGAAGGACCCCGCCGCGCGAAGCGCACGGCGGGGTCCTGACATGTCCGAGGACGATTTGGGATGTAAGCCCTGGGGTCTCCGATGAGAGCAGTTTCGGCCGAGGCTATTCGTCGCCGAAGCTGATGCCCAGCGCCTTGGCCTCGCGCACCAGGTCGCTCTGGGGGTCGACAAACTTGAGCTTGCCGGCGACCTCCTCGAGCGGCATGTGGCACATCTTGCCGTCACGCAGGGCAATCATGTAGCCAAACTCGCCGCGTAGGCACCCCAGTGCCGCCTCGACGCCGCACTGGGTCGCAAAGATGCGGTCCTGGGCGTCGGGTTGGCCGCCGCGCTGCGTGTGGCCGGGGATGGCGACGCGGGTCTCGCGACCAGTCTTGGCCTCGATCTCCTTGGCGATGTCGTAGACGATCGACGGACTCGTGCGCTCGGCGAGCTTTTTCTTGTACTCCTTCTTGGGCAGCGCTGCGTCCTCCTTGGAGATAGCGCCCTCGGCGACGGCTACGATGGTAAAGCGGCTGCCGGTCTCCATGCGATGCTCGATGGTCTTGATGACGTTGTCCATGTCGTAGGGGATCTCGGGAATCAAGATGACGTCCGCGCCGCCCGCGACGCCGGCATACAGCGGAATCCAACCGACCTTGTGGCCCATGATCTCGATGACAAACACGCGGCCGTGACTCGAGGCAGTGGTGTGGATGTCGTCGATGCACTTGGTGGCGACGTCGATGGCGCTCGTAAAGCCAAACGTCAACTCGGTGCCCCAGGTGTCGTTATCGATGGTCTTGGGCAGGGCGATAACGTTGAGGCCTTCTTCGCGCAGGCGGTTGGCGGTCTTGGTGGATCCGTTGCCGCCCAGCATAAACAGGCAGTCGAGCTGCAGTTTATGATAGGTGTGGACCATTGCGGGCACCTTCTCGACGCCGTCGGCCTCGGGAATGTCCAGGCGCTTGAACGGCGTGCGGCTCGTGCCCAGGATGGTGCCGCCGCGGGTGAGGATGCCGCTAAAATCGGCGGGCGTCATGACGCGGAACCTGCTGTAGATAAGGCCCTGGTAGCCATCCTCAAAACCATAGATTTCGATAGGCTCTTTGCTATTGGTCATAAGCGTTTTGACAATGCCGCGCATGGTGGCGTTGAGCGCCTGGCAGTCGCCGCCACTGGTAAGAAGACCGATCCTGAGCATGATGAATCCTTCCGGGCAAGTTATAACATGCGCATAAGTTTACCCCCGCACACTGTTGATGCGGGGGTAAAACGTGTTAGCTCAAGCGTATAGAAATGTAAGCAACGTCAGGCGAGCGTAAGGACGACGGTGCCAGCTCCTTACAGCGCGAAGGCGTCGACGTCGCCCCAGTGGCGGCGCAGCGTGATGGCGGCAGCGGGCTCGGTGTTGTCGAAGACGACCGACCACTGCGTGTTGCTGGTGATGTCTTCCGGATTGGGCTCTTGCGCCGCAGCGCGTAGGGCCTTCCAAGCGACTGCCTCGTCTTGGGCGCCGGTATGGGCGTCGAGGACATCGGCGATGGCGATGGCGCGCTCCTTGCCATGGCCCAGCTCGCCATTCTTTTGGTTGGGCAGCACTTCGTCGCCATAGCAGGCGTAGAAGTTCGTGACCTGGCGTACGGGCGTCGCCTTGCATGCACGGTCGGGATCGCGCGGATCCCACTCCACCACCCGCGCGTCACCGGCGGCGTCGTTGATAAAGAAGTGATAGTCGCGTCCGGCCATGGCGTGCATGTCGTAGGCAGAAAGCAGGTCGACGGCCTCCTGCGTGGTGGCCGCGCGGTCGAGCACCAGACGGATGGCGAGCGAGGTATTGATGACGGGGCGCTTTGTGTCCTGGTCACAGGGCTTGGAATCCAGAGTGAGTACGGCAATGGACACGCCGCATTTGTTAACACCGTCGAGCTGGGTAAACGGGCCCATGAGTGCGGCGGCACGTCCGGCGACGGAGTCAAGCGGAGTGTTATCGCCCAGGTTGTTAAGGGCGGCAAACCCGATGGAGGCATAGCCGCCGCGTGGGTGATTGCGCACCAGCAGCACCGAGGTGTCGTCCTTAAAGTCGTAATTGCGACCGGTGCGCACGCGGCCTTCGGCATCTACGGCGGCAAAAGCGCTGCAGGCAAACTGGGGCGCCTGGACATGTGCCGGCGCACCGGGCAGCACCTGCGCCACCACGGCATCGATGTAGGCCTGATCGTCGCACACGCCAGCGGCGATGATGCGATCAAGATCGTAGCCGTAGGCGATGTCGATTGCGTACAGGTCATAGCCATCCGCATAGTCGGTCAAGCGTTTGAGCGACGCGACGGACTTGATTTGCTTGCGGTAAACGATGCCGGTGGCAGCGGCAAGGCCGACGGCGGCTCCCGCGACACCGCAGGCGATGGCAATGTTACGTGGCTTCATGACGGCTCCTCTCGTCCTGTTGGCGCAATTGTCGCAAAAGGAGCGCGGGCATGATGGCTCAACTTGGTGAGCGGTGCGGAATTAAGCACGGAATGAAGAGTGCGGCACTGGCGTGGCGGGGTATGCTGGAGGGGACCATCAACCCAGCGAAAGGGGAGAGCATGACGGATCAGGAAACGCCCGAGCGCGTGCATGTGACGGCCGACGATATCGAGGCCGCCAACGACCTTATCGACTTTATCGAGGCATGCCCCAGCATGTTCCATACGGCGGCGACCATTATGGCCGAGCTCGACGAGGCGGGCTTTACCTACCTGCCCGAGAATGCGGCGTGGGATATCGAACCGGGCGGGCGTTATTACACGCAGCGCAACACCTCGAGCGTCGTTGCCTTTAAGGTGGGCGAGGACCTGGCCGCGACGTGGGGCGAGGACGGCGTTGCCGGCGACTATCATTTTCAACTCACGGCGTCACACAGCGATTCGCCGACGTTTAAGGTTAAGGCCGTGCCCGAGCTCGACGGCGCGGGCGAGACGCTGCGCCTGAACACCGAGGCCTACGGCGGCATGATCGACTACACCTGGTTCGATCGCCCGCTGGCACTTGCGGGCCGCGTGCTGGTGCGCGAGGGCGACCGTATCGAGAGCCGCTTGCTCGCTACCGAGCGCGAAGTTGCCATTATCCCGAGCCTTGCCATCCATATGAATCGTGGCGTTAACGAGGGCTTTGCGCCCAACCGAGCTGTCGACCTGTGCCCGCTCATCAGCGCCGGCGAGCTTAAGCAGGGTGACTTCGATGCCCTGATCGCCGAAGAGCTGGACGTTGAGCCCGAGCAGATTCTGGGCCGCGATCTGTTCCTGGTCAATCGTCAGGATGCGCGCATTTGGGGCTGGGCCGACGAGTTTATCTCGACGCCCAAGCTCGACGACCTGGCCTGCACCTACACCTCGCTGCAGGCATTTTTGGGTGCCGAGAATGCGCACGACGTTTCGGTCTTCTGCTGCTTCGATAACGAGGAGGTTGGCTCCGAGACCAAGCAGGGCGCCATGTCGACGTTCTTGGCCGACGCGCTGCGCCGCATCAACGGATCGCTGGGCTTTGACGATGAGTCGTACCACCGTGCGCTTGCCGCTTCGATGCTCGTGAGCTGCGACAACGCGCATGCCGTGCACCCCAACCACGCCGAGAAGTGCGACGCCCGCAACCAGGTTGTGCTCAACGGCGGCATCGTCATCAAGGAAGCCGCCAACCAGCACTACTGCACCGATGCCTTTAGCCGCGCGGTGTTCCAGGCCATCTGCGATGACGCCGACGTGCCCACGCAGGCCTTCGCCAACAAGAGCGACATGGCCGGCGGCTCCACGCTCGGCAATCTGTCCAATATGCAGGCGAGCATGCATGCCGTGGACGTGGGCCTGCCTCAGCTGGCCATGCATTCTAGCTACGAGACCGGTGGCGTGCGCGACGTGGTATACGCCATCCGCGCCCTCACGGCCTTCTACGAGCGTGACCTGAACATCAACGGCGCCGAAAGCGTTGAGCTCTAAAACCTACCAAAAAGGGATGTTAATTTTGGCAGGTTTTATCTGGGCAAATGCAAAGGGTAAAACCGAACTACATCGGTGATGCGTAGCCGCCGAGGTGCAGTGCGCCTCGGCGGCTTTTGGTGCGCAGGATACGGCTATGCTTCAAAATGCTATACATGCTTTACGTATTTAACATAGTGTTTTATGATGATTTTGGAGTGGTAAGGAGGGATCATGACTACAACGGCCGCTCAGATCAACGTGCGTCTCGATGCCGATCTTAAAAGGAGCGGCGACGCTGCTCTCTCCAAGGCCGGTATGACGCCGAGCCAAGCGGTGCGAGCGCTCTGGCAGCTTGCAGCGTCGCTGGCCGATCGCCCCGGTGCGCTCGAGGATATCCTGCTGCCCAGTCGTGCCCGGGCGGAACAGCGCGAGCGCGAAAAGGCCGCCAAACGTAAGCTCGAGCTTATGGATCAGGGGTCGAAGCTGTTCGCTGCCGCTTGCTGTGAGTCGGGAATCGATATGGTCAAGGCTCAGCCATCGGACGACGAAGAGCTCAAACGGAATGCCTATGCGGATCGCTATGGCGAGGAGATGAGCTGGCTCTATGAGTGAGACTCCAAAGCGCATCTTGGTTGACACCAACGTGTGGCTCGATTACTTCATTCCCTCACGACGTGGTCGTTCGGTGGCGATTGAGTTTTTACGCGATGCATGCACGGCACAGGTTGATTTGCTGTACGCGGCGACATCGTCCAAAGACCTGTTCTATTTGATTTCAAGTGAACATAAGGCATGGTATCGGCGAGAGCACGGTTCGCTTTCCCAGTATGCCGCTACGGTAGCGACTTCGCTTGCATGGGATTGTCTTAGCGTGCTGTCGCAGCTTGCCACGCCAGTGCCCTGTGACCTGAGCGACATCTGGATGGCGAGCAGACAGCGTGAGCTCCATAGCGATTACGAAGACGATTTAATCATTGCGGCAGCGATACGCGCTCAAGCAGATTTACTGGTCACCAACGATGTCAAGCTCTGTTCGCATGCTCCCGTCGCAGCAATGAACGTCGAAAACGCAAGAAACTATCTAACAACGCTTAAATAGCGCTAGACCCCTCTGGTCGAATAATGGTCAGCGAGAGTCCACAGGTAGGGCCGCGCCAGCAAAGCGCCGCAGGTTGAGCAAACGTCAGCGAGCGGTGTCCAGGGCGAACAAGTTGGCATGAAAAAGGCAAGGCATAGACCTTCTGGTCATGCCTTGCCTTTTGAATGACAAATTGTCGCCCTGGGCGGCGCGCAGCGTCGGCCGGTCCGCCGTTCGTTAGAACGGCGGAACCCTAATGTTCGATCCAGCAGCGCAGGGTCTCGCCGGCTTGCAGATGACGCAGGTTCTCCGCGGCGATGTCGACGACGTTGTTGAGCGTGGCGGCTAGGTGGAACCAGCCCGAGACGTGCGGCGTGATGAGCATGTTGGGCGCATCCCACAGGGGGCTTGTCTCAGGCAGCGGCTCGGGGTCGGTGACGTCGACCGCGGCGCCGGCGAGATGTCCCGATTCCAGAGCGGCAACCAAGTCGTCGGCGACCACAAGATCGCCGCGGCCGCCGTTGGCAAAGAAGGCACCCGGTTTCATCGCGGCGAAGAACTCGGCGTTCGCCAGGCCGCGGGTCTCGGGTGTGCTCGGCATAAAGGATGCAACGATGTCAGCCTCGGCCAGGCGCTCGGGCAGGGCATCCATGCCGTCCATGTCCTCAAACACAATGGGGTAGACGAGCGGATGGCGCTTGATGCCGCGGACGTGCGCGCCCATGCTGCGGCAGAGCGTGGCGAAGTGGCCACCGACATCGCCCGCGCCCAGCACCAGCACATTGGCGTTTTTGAGCGAGGTGACCGGCCCCAAATCCTCCCAGCGATGCTCGCGCTGCAAGTCGTGATAGCCGGGCAGGCGCTTCATCATGGAAAGGACCATGGCAAACATGTGCTCGCTCACAGCCTGACCGTAGGCGCCCACCGAGCAAGACAGTTTGGCGTCGGCCGGCACGGTGCCGGCGGCAAGGTAGTCGTCATAGCCGGCGGTCTGCAATTGCAGCAGCTGGAGATGCTCGCATGCCGTGAGCATGTCAGAGTCGATGTTGCCCAAGATCACGTCGGCGTCGGCGACCTGCTCGCGCGTGATGGCGTCGGCGCTCGTGTAGATAAAGTCCTCGCCCGGAGCGCTCGACTCAAGAATTGCGCGATGGCGGTCATTGACGGGCAGCAAAACCAGGATGTTCACAAACAGTCCTCTCCGCTCGACCTGCCAAAAAGGGACAGGTTTATTTTGGCAGGTTTTACCAGGTAAAACGCTAAAAAACGCCGGGCTTCGTGATGGTTAACATATCCATCGCGTAGCCCGGCGCATCCACGGCTACCAGCTGAGCAGTTCGTAGCCGTCCTCGGTCACCACGAGCTGTACCTCGCACTGGGCCGAATCGCTGCCGTCCTTGGTGCGCACGCACCAGCCGTCGCCCTTGCTAATCTTGATGTCGGGCGCTCCGGCATTGACCATAGGCTCGATGGTAAAGACCATGCCCGGGGCCATGATGGTATCCACATCGGGCGCCTCGGTGGTAAAGCCCACAAATGGGTCTTCGTGGAACTCCTTACCGATGCCGTGTCCGCCGTACTCGCGCACCACGCTAAAACCGGCGTCCTCGACGGTCTTTTGCACGGCCTCGGCCATAACGGACAGTGGCAGCCATGGCTTGACGGCCGCCAGACCCGCTTCCACGCTGGCGCGGGTGACATCGACCAGGCGCTGGCGCTCGGCCGAGACCTCGCCGATGCAGAACATGCGGCTCGAGTCGCTAAAGTAGCCGTCTAGGATCGTGGAACAGTCCACGTTGATGATGTCGCCCTCGTGCAGCACGTCCGTATCGCAGGGAATGCCGTGGCAGACCACATCATTGATCGAGGTGCACACGCTCTTGGGGTAGCCCTCGTAGTTGAGGTCGGCCGGCGTGCCACCGTGCTCGACGGTGTAGTCGTAGATCATCTGGTCGATCTGGTTGGTGGTCATGCCTGCGGCGATATGCTCACCCACATAATCGAGCACGCCCACGTTGATGGCTGCCGAGCGCTTGATGCCCTCGATATCGGCGGGAGTCTTGTAGAGCGTGCGAGGCAGAACCTCCCAGCCTTCTTCCCACAAGCGCTCGAGGCGCTCATCAAAGGCGCTATGGCATTTCTTGTATTTCTTGCCGCTGCCGCACCAGCAAGCGTCGTTGCGGCCGGGCACGGGTCCTTTGTCATACATGGCTAACTTCCTTTCATCCGCAGCTAGTATAGCCCACCCGCAGACCAGCTCATTTGGGATGGGGCTAATTTAGCTGCTGGCGGGCGGCCGCGCTAGTAGCTCACCTGGCAGGGAATACCGAGGGCGCGCACGCGCGCGGCAATGGCGTCGAGCACCTCGGGCGCTGCTTTGGCAAGGCCGGCGACTGGTGTCTCGCGCGCGACCGTGTAGATGGTCGCCTCCTGCGGACGAATGCGCTCAAGCGCCGCGAGCCAGGGGGCAACGTACTCCTCGCCGGTGTTATCGAGAGACTTGCCCCGGTACTCACCGCTCAAAAACATCGTCTGGATAATGACATGACCGTTAAAGCCTGCGAACGTCTCGATCTGGTGCTCGACGTCATAGGGGCCAACGGGCTGGTCGAGCAGCTGGATAAACGCCGGGTCGACGGTATCGAGCTTAAGAATGTTGTCGTCGACCATCATGAGCGCATCGTGCACAGCGGGCTGGTCGGCGCGCGTGCCGTTGGAAAGCACGGCAATCTTGGTGTTGGGGGCTAGCTGATCGCGCAGCGCGACGGCGCCGGCGATGGCCTGTGGAAACTCCGGTGCGGCGGTGGGCTCGCCGTTGCCTGCGAAGGTGATTACATCGGGGGGCTCGCCCTCGGCTGCCATCTCGCGCAGCTTTGCCTCGAGCGCTTCGAGTACCACGGCAGCCGTGTTATACGGCTCATGGCAGGGGCGCTCGGCGTTGAGGCCGTTCTCGCAGTAGATGCAGTCGAACGTGCAGATTTTGCCGCTGGCCGGCATCATGTTGACGCCGAGCGAGAGACCAAGGCGACGGCTGCGAACGGGCCCAAAGATGGGGCTGGCATTCAAAAACGTAGACATAGGCATATGCTCCTCAAGACAATTGTGCCTAAGCATAGCATCGGCTCCAAAGCAAGGTGTGGGCTCTTGCTTTACAAGTTTCGTTTTTTCACGTCGCTCATGATGCCGTGCCATGAAAAGCCTCGGGTCGGGTACAGTTAATCTGTTAACAAGGCGTAAAGCAATGCGGGTCCATCCAACCGTGCTGACGTGCAACTGGATGAGCATTGATGATGGGGGCACAACATGGATTTTACGGTCGAGAATGCGGGCACCACGATTGCCTGTCGCGAATATGCCGGCCCGGATGTGTCGCCTGATACTCCTGCCTTGGTGTGCGTGCACGGCGCTTGTGTTGACGGCGTCTTTTTTGACGGTATCGCCCGCGAGCTCGCCTGTGACTACCGCGTCATTGCCTACGACCGCCGCGGCTGTGGTGGCAGCAGCGAAGCGGCAGACGGCAGCTATGATCTTGCCGCTCAGGCCGCCGACCTGCAGGCCGTGATCGAACACGTTGGCGCTCCGACAAATGTGCTTGCGCACAGCGCCGGTACGTTGGTGGCGCTGGAGCTTCTTCGCACTGAACCCCATCTCGTCGCCCGTGCGATTCTGCATGAGCCGGCTGTGTCGGCCGAAGGCGTCGGCATGGGCGCAGCTCCGGTTTTGCTCGATATGATTGCGGCTGGAAAGGTTTCAAGGGCGCTCCGGCTTTTCTTGGGAGCCCTCGGCGACTTGGACCCCGAGGCTCCTGGAACGACCGAGGCAGAAGCCAAGCATGCCCTGCGCAACGGCCGCAGTTTCATGGCAAACGAATACGGGATTACTATGACCTGCGTTCCCGATTGGGATAGCGTTCGCGCGTCGAAAACGGTGGCCGCCGTGCTCCTAGGCGAGCTCTCGATTGGCACGCCCCGCGAGGCTGGCACGCGAGCGGCTGCCGAATATCTCGATTGCCCTCTCGTGACGATCCCGGGCGCGCATAACGGTCTGCGCGATCGCCCGGCAGCGGCTGCCCGGGCTGTCCGTGGCATCCTGGGGCTCTAGCATCCGCAATAGCCAAAGCAGGCTTCATCCGCAAACGTTTCGGCCGTATTAACAAACGTGCTCAAAACCTCGCGTCTGCGGCTTCAATCGCGCCGTCTGCCAACTCATAAGAATGTGGCAGCATTCACGTGCTTACCTGCATCGGCAAGGTGTTACCCTTGTAACATTTGGAACCCACCGCTACCATGCGAAACTATCGAAAGGGCCCCATATGCTCAATAATCACGAGGTCAATCTAACCGACGAGGAGGCTGCCGCCGAGGTCGCCCGTGTCGCGAAGACCTACCCCGTGGTGCGTTTGCTGTCGGCCGATCAGATTAAGAGTGAGCCTAACTGCCTGCTCGCCGGTGATCGGTGTCCTTGTCTGCGTCAGTCAAGTCTTGAGGCTTTGGCAGACTCCGATGAGGTGTCGGAGCAACTGCTCAATGATGGCGTTGAGTACCGTGCCCATCTGCGCCCTCTGAAGGTCGAGGGCAAGCCTCATGTCCTGCTGATGGTGCGTCCGATCGATGGGCAAGAGGCTGCAGAAGAGGACCTTGTCTACACCGACGTGCTGACGAGCGTGCATAATCGCCGGTATTACGAGGAAAAGCTCCGAAGCGCCCGCATGAATGCCGGCGTTGCGATGATCGACCTTGATGATTTTAGGGTCTTCAACGATACGTGTGGCCGTCATGCCGGCGACCTTGCGCTCGGTGCTGTGGCGACAGCCATGCGCAGCGGAATCCGTTCGACTGACGAGCTTGTGCGCTATGGCTGCGACAAGTTTGTGGTTGTCATGCCCAATATTCCCTCCGATGACTTCACCCGTCGCCTGCATCAGGTGTCCGATGCCGTTCGTTCCACGATTATTCCGGGCCATGAGTACGTGAGCTTGACGGCATGTGTTGGTGGCGTTCGCATTCATGGCGAGACGGTCGATGAGGGCGTTGGCCGCGCTGTCCAGTTACTGAGCCGCGCTAAGGCAAAAGCCGGTACGGTCGTGACCGATGCCGATTCCATCGAGGCCTTCCAAAGCGAAAGGCCTTTGGTGCTTATTGTCGATGACTCCGAGATGAACCGAGTCATTCTCAGCGAGATGCTCAAGGACGAATATTGCATCCTCGAGGCCGATAACGGTCGTGCGGCGCTCGACATTGTCGACCGCTATGGCGATGAGTTGTCGCTCGTGCTGCTGGACATTGTCATGCCGGGCATAAGCGGCTTTGAGGTGCTGGCCGGTCTGTCGCGCCGATCGGTTGGTGACAATCTGCCTGTCATCATGATTTCGAGCGAAGACTCCGATGATATGGTTCTGCGCGCGTACGAGCTAGGCGCCTCGGACTATATCAACCGCCCGTTTGACTCCCGTGTCGTGCGCCGCCGTGTAAGCAACACCATCCGCCTATACGCCAAACAGCGCCGCCTGACGAGCCTGCTGTCCCAGCAGTACAACGAGCGTGTCAAGAACAGTCGCATGCTCATCGACATCATGGCTGGCGTCATGGAGCTTCGCAACGGCGAGAGCGGCAGGCACGTTACGAACATCGAAAAGCTGACCGAGCTGCTGCTTGGCTGTCTGGTCCAGCGTAGCGACACCATTTCCCTTGACAATGAGGAGCGCTCCACGATTGCCCTGGCTTCGGCGCTGCACGATATCGGCAAGATGTCGATTGACGATGCGATTCTCAACAAACCCGGGCGCCTTACGCCCGAGGAGTTCGAGATTATGAAGACGCATACCACAATCGGCGCCGACATGCTGCTTGAGCTGGGTAGCCATCACGCCGGCAATGCGCTTATGGAATATGCGTACCAGATTGCGCGTTGGCATCACGAGCGCTGGGACGGCAAGGGTTATCCCGATGGCCTTAAGGGCGACGAAATTCCCATTGCCGCACAGGTGGTTTCGGTGGCCGACGTGTACGATGCTCTGACGAGCGTGCGCGTGTACAAGGACGCTATCCCGCACAAGGAGGCAATTCAGATGATCCTGGACGGTAAGTGCGGCACCTTTAACCCGCTGCTGCTCGATTGTCTGCTCGAGGTGCAAGACCAAATTGCCGAGACGTTGGCACGCCCCGCTGACGTCGTCGCGTTTCCCACGATTTAGTTTGACCAAAGGAGTTTTAATCCATGATTTCCATGCGTGAGGCGTATGAGAAGATCGGCGCTAATTATGATGACGCGTGCGCTCGGCTGATGGGCGAGGAAATGCTTGCCCGCTTTGCCCTCAAGTTTTTGGATGACGAGAGCATGGACAAGCTGGAGGCCGCCATGGCGGCAGGAGACGCCGAAGGTGCGTTTATGGCAGCGCACACGCTCAAGGGCGTGAGCCAGAACCTGGGATTCGATAATCTGTACGAGCCGGCGGTCGTGGTGACCGAAGCGCTGCGCGGTGCCGGCTCCGTTGACGGCGCTCGCGAGGGAATGCATGCGCTGCAGCAGCAATATGCAGCTACGATGTCGGCCCTGCGCGAGGTGGCCGAGTAAGAGGCTGTGAGCCTTGATGACTATGAGCGTGGATAATCTCCCGTTTTAGGCCCGGTGGCGGCCTCAAAGTGGGAGATTATCCACGCTCGTTCGATACGTGTCCAAAAATCCACGCTCACCTCTTCTGATTAGTGAATTGCCTATGCACACTGTCGGGGCTTTCCGCATGCAATCCATATCGTTGTTCGATAAACCGTTCGAATAACGATAGAGTCGATGAGGGTGAGTGTATGTCCAACAGCGTTCAGCGTATGGCCAAGGCGGGCGAAAATATCAGGAAGCTCGGTTTTTGCATGGCAGCCGTTTTTGCAGGGATGCTCGTCGCTTTTGCCGCGTTGGTTGTTTACGTGATCTGGTATGCGGTTGCAAACGTTGCTTCTGTCGATTCTTTCGGTGTCGTGACGCTTCTCGATGGCGGGTGCATCGTTATCCCAAGCGGACTGTGCATGGCGCTTGTTATGGGTATTTCGCTTGTCGTTCTGTGCGGGATCAGCCGTAACATCTCGCGAGGCGTCTCGCCCTTTACCAAGACGCATGTGCGGCTTATCCGTGTTCTCGCGCTTGCCTTTGCTGTTAACGCCGCGGTTTCGCTTGTTGGTGCCTATGGATCGGTCAATCTCACCATTGGCGGACTGGAGCTTTACATCGTGCCTCATTCCTTCGTTATTGAGATTTGCCAAGGCGCTACCTTTGATGCGGGGTCGTTTATCGGCGCAGTTGTCTGTTTATTTATCTCGGCGATCTGGAGTTATGCCTCGCTGCTCCAAGAGCAGTCTGACGAGCTTGTGTAGGAGGAAACATGAGCTATCTCATCATCGAGCTTGAGACGCAGCTGCTTAAGACCGGAAAGACCAGTGCTGATCTGATTCGGGCGACGGGGCATACTCCGGCTAATATTTCAAAGCTTAGAAACGGAAAGATAAAAGCTATTCGCCTAAAGACGCTCCTCGATATCTGTGATGAGCTTGATTGTCAACCGGGAGATATTATTCAGCGCGTGAGTGAGAAAGAGCTTGAGGAGCTTATTGTTGAGCGTGCAAAAAACGTTGTGAGGCAGATGCGGGACGGCGGAGGCAATGAGGCGTCGCTTCCGACATCAGTCTTTGCTGTCGATTTGAGCGACGAGTAGCTTAAGGCGAACAACTAAAACGAAATATCAGCGTGAAGGGACCCGTGTCTAACACGGGTTCTTTCTTTTAGATTATCTTGGCAAATTTGAGTTATCGAAAAACAATAACAACTATGGAAAACGATAAAGTAAAGAAGGAACGATATGAGCGGTTTTGCTATCAAGCGGAACGGGAGGCCAATGAACGCATCGACGATAAGGCTATCAAGGGTGTCAAAGCGCTATGGGAGGCGCCGCGTTTTGCATGACGTTTCCTTCGAGGTGGATCAGTCTGAGCTTTGCGCCCTTGTTGGTGCAAACGGGGCGGGCAAAAGCACGCTTATTAAAATAGTGCTGGGCCTCTGTGAGCCATCGTCGGGGAGCGTGGAGCTCTTTGGAGGCAAGTCGAAAAAAGAGCTGAGCTTGATGCGGACGCGTGTCGGCTATGTGCCAGATTCCTGCGGAGCATACCAATCCCTCAGTGCGGCTGAGAATCTTCGGATCCGATGTGCGGAATGGGGACTCGATGAGAAACGTGAGGTTCCTCGCGTCTTGGGCCTAGTCGGGCTGGACGTCGATGAGAAAAAGAGCGTGAGCAGTTTTTCTCTGGGAATGAAACGGCGACTGGATATAGCTACGGCTTTATTGGGCGACACCGACGTACTAATTTTCGATGAGCCGGCAAATGGATTGGATCCGTTGGGCATCGAGAGTATATGGGCCCTTATCGGTCGATTGAATCGGGAGCAGGGCAAAACCATGCTTATCTCTAGCCACGACTTGGATGAGCTGGCATCGGTTGCAACAAGCTGCCTGTTTCTTCATGACGGTGAACTGCTAAAAAAGGAATCGATGGACGTCATAAGGGATGAGGCGCCATCCCTAAAAGAGTATTACAGGCGCTTGATGAAGGCGGTCTCGCTATGAAGCGGGCGATCCATCCCATAAAGGCAGATATGATGCGTTTGCACAGGATATTTCCGGCGAAGTTTGGTCTTGCGCTTATGCTGGCGTTCGGCCTTCTCTTCGGCATCTTTCTAAAAAACGGAACAACGTTGCTCGCCTTTGGCTATGGCGTTTGTGGGGAGGATATTGGTTTCCTCTGGAATGCAATCGATCCTTCTGCGCCTGATGAGTCCCTTGCGCGCAGCGCTTTTGCCGGTACATCCCTGTTCGTTCCACTCATCGTTTGTTTGGTGCTTTTACAGGAGCATGGCTATAAAGAGGGGCACCGAATTTCTTCGGCAAGAGGTCTCAACCGCTTTTATGGGGCTCTAGCCCATGCATTTTCGTCTGCTTTAATAATTGGCGCAGCGTATAGCGCGCTTTGCCTTCTTCTTTTTGCAATAGCCATAATACGTGGAGGGCATAGCTACGCGCATGGCATGCTGGCTGCATTTTTGCCTGCAATGATAGTCAACACCGTATTGGTGATATCGGTTGCGCTGGAGACGGTGACCATCTATCGGATTACAGGCAGCGCTGTATTGAGCGGGGCTGCAATAATAATCGGATTTGTCATGAGCTTGACGCTCTACGGAGCCTTCCTTCAGGCACCTATACCATCCTTGCGATGGATCTTCTTCCTTCCGGGGCCGTACCTTGGAGTCGGATGTGCCCTTGGGTATAGCGATATGGGGCAGCTGACGCTTCTGGGATATGGCGTGGCAGCCAGCTGTCTATCGGTATTGATTTACGCTCTCTTGAGCTTTCGCGCTGGGGGTGTGCTCAATGGCTCGTCAGATTAAAAGACTTCTCCAGTCAGAATTGAAGCATGTGAGCAAATGGGCGTACGCCTTAATCCTGGTAATTGATGCGTACATGGTGATATTGCAGCTTAATTCTTTCCCGATGTGGTTCTGTAGCCTCCGTGAGAACAGTTTCTTGGGTTTTTTCCCAGACCCGACGCTTCGGCTATCGGCGGAGGATGCCCTTCTATTTGGCAATGCAGAGGTTTTTCGCGGTCTGCTGTTCAACGTAGCCCCGTTGGCCCATGCATTGTTCTTTCCGTTCATCGCGGCTTGCTTCGTGCCGCGCTTTGTCAGTTCGGGCTTTGTCGAGGAACCGTGGGGGTTGTCGGAGGCTCGGGGAGGGAAGCGTGTGTGCGCTATCGTTGCGCGAGTGGTGCTATCTTCTTTTGCCCTTTTGGGCGCGTTTGTCCTGTCGAGTGTCGTTTTGTACTGTCTTAACTGCGCAATCGTTTCGGATGCTCAGCAGTATTTCAACCTGCATGTATTTTGCTATCGACTTGTTCTTGCTGCCGCTGCCTGCCTTGCATACGTGGTCTCTTGCGTGATCGTTGTTTCCTATTTTGGATCCGGCTTCGGTCCTATTGGCATGCTGTTGCTTGTCAACGTCGTAACGATCTACATACAGGTCAGGGCCAATTCCATGCTTCCACTTCCGGCCTCGATGCTCATGTGGATTTGCGGCGTGACCCCGTTGGAGGACGGTCAATGCACCTCGATTTTAATTGACTGCCTCATAAACGTAGCAAGCGTTTTTGCCATCTGCTTTACCGTCGACCGATTGCGGTCGAGATTTCTTTGATTGTTTGTGAGGGATAAACATACCGAGCATACCGAATACAGGGGGGTGTTCCTATAGTTTTGTCAACTGGGCAATGCTGTTTTCGAGATTGAATCGCGACATGCTAACGCCAGGCCTTTCGGCCGATGGGCTCCAATCTGTTCGGAGCGCTTCGACTAGGCGGCGTAGGGCACCCTGTCCCGCATGATCGCGTAGATGACCTTCAGCCTCTTTCGTGCCAGCGCCTTGAGCGCCTTGCCGTGCGGCATGCCCCGCTCTCGGCACCTAGCGTAGTAATCGCCCCATCTTCCCTCTGTCCGGGTAAGGCAGTTGCACGAGAATATGAGCAGGTTCTTCAGCCTCTTGTTGCCTTGGCGCGATGCCGTCACCGAGGAAATCGAGGTCCCCGACTGGCGGTTGCGCGGCGCCAGGCCGCAGTACGACGCGAGCCTGTCATGGCTTGGGAAGTCTTCGATATCTATGGAGATCGCGAGCTCGGAAGCGGTTTTGGGGCCGATCCCCGGCACCGTCAGGAGGCATCGGTAGGTATCGTCGCCCTCGAGGAGGGCGGATATCTCCGCCGTGATCACATCGATCTCCGCCGAGTTCTCGGAGATCCTGCGCGCGAGCAGCCTCACCGCCCGGTCCTCGGCGGCGATGGCCGCCGCGTCCGGCCTTGTCGAGGAGGCCGTCGAGCGGACGAGGGCCTCGATCTTGCCGCGCGCCGCCCCGCGCGTGAGCGCCGCCGCCCTGCGGGGCCCGGCGTCGGCCACCGACCAGGCCCCGCCGAGGGATGCCATGAGCCTCAGCTGGGGACCGTCGGACAGGTCGACCAACGCCTCGAAGGCGGGGCACGATTCCAGCAGGATGCTGCGCAGCCGATTCTTGCTCCTGGTGTTTTCGCAGTTCAGGAAGTTTCTCTGGGCGGCCAGCGCCCTCGCCGCCGCGACCGTCGGGCCCGGATCCCTGACCGGCAGGAGTGCGTCGGGGATGCCCAGCGCCGTCTTCGCGATGACCATTGCGTCCCGCTCGTCGGTCTTGGCGTCGCCGGCGAAGAGCCTGGCGGCCCCGTGTGCCGCGAGTCCCGGCAGGTACGCCGCCGACATCCCGGCCGCCTTGGCGCGGGCGAGCGCGAGGGCGCCTATGTTGCGCGACTGGTCGACAACCACGAGCGCGTCGGGGAAGCGGCCGAACAGCGAGTCCAGATCGCCCTCCCTGTTCGCGACGGGGGCGCTCAGCAGTATCTCGCCGTCCCGGGTCGCGACGCATGCCCAATGGGACAATTTCCCGACATCGAGCCCGATGACGGCTTCCGGCATTCTAGGTGGTGCCACGGTGTTATCCTCCAATCGGTAGGCCGATCGGAACCCCTCCCTGCGACACCCACATTACCTGGCCGTGGCGCTTGCACCCGGCAGTTTCCTATCAGTCGTCCGGAGCGGCGAGCGCCCCCGGTGGCAACACCCCCCGGGCCCTCTACGGGGCAGGGGCAGACGGCCATCCGGAGGCGCCCGATCGGCGGCCCCTCGGGGCTTGCCCGTATCGTAGGCAATGCGCCGAATGCTCGCCATCGAAATTTATCGGTGGCCCACTTCAGACTGTAATGGGCGGGCACCGTGGCTGGTGTACGCCCCCCCCTGGCTTAGGAGGCTTTAACTTGTGTAGCTTGCGAGCTAACGGGCCTGCTTAACCTTTGCCGCTGCCTCGACAAACGACTTCCACAGGTTAAAGTCGGTCTCGAGCGTCTGCCAGGTGTATTCGGGGTGCCATTGCACGCCCAGGCAGAAAGGCTGGCCTTCGACTTCGATGCACTCGGGAACGCCGTCGGTTGCCTTGGCGACCAAGCGCGTGCTCTTACCCAGACGGTCGACGCAACAGTGATGTGCCGAGTTGGTCTGGATCAGCCTGTGCCCGCCAAGCGCGCGCTCCAGCAGCGAGCCCGGCACGACCTCGACGGGATGCACGGGGTCGTTGAGCACGTGGGTATGGCGCCACTGCGTGCGGCCCTCGCGAGCGCCCAGGCTCGGTACGTTCATGCACAGGGTGCCGCCAGTGGCGACGTTGAGCAACTGCGTGCCACGGCAGGTGGTAAAGAGCGGCTTTTTGGCGCGGAGCACCTCGCCGACCAGCTTAAACTCAAAGCTATCGCGGATCTCGCAGCAGAGGGTGGGGTCGTAGGGTCGATCATCGCCCCAACGTTTGGGATTGACATCGGGGCCGCCGGGAATGGCGATGCCGTCGGCGATATCGACGTAATGACGGATGACCTCAATGTCCTCGGTGATGGACATCTGAAGCGGCAGGCCGCCGGCGGCAAGGATGGCATCGACAAAGACGCTCGCAATCTCCTCGTTGGGGGAGAGCGTCTCGCTTAAAAACGGCTTCGCCTCTTCCCAGCGCGGCGCGACGAGGATGAGCGGGCGGTCGGCGGGATCGACGTCGACGTGCGGGGTGTATGACGATGAAGTGCGAGTTCCGATCATAGGTGCGGCTTTCGAATCCGGATGGACATGGCACAGGGGTGGCGCGGGGCAAACGCTGCAGATGAATGTGTCCCGCGTGGCAATTGGGTTAGTGGCCCTTGATGGAGTTGAGGAAGTCCTGGGCGCGTTTAGTCTGGGGATGGTCGAAGAACTCGTCGGGCGTGCCGGTTTCCACGATCTGGCCATCGGCCATAAACACGACACGGTCGGCCACGCGGCGCGCAAAGTTCATCTCGTGCGTAATGACGATCATCGTCATGCCCTGCTGGGCCAGACGGACCATGACCTCGAGCACCTCGTTGATCATCTCGGGGTCAAGGGCGCTCGTGGGCTCATCGAAGAGCATGGCCTTGGGCTGCATGGCAAGCGAACGGGCGATGGCCACGCGTTGCTGCTGACCGCCCGAAAGCTGTGCGGGCACCTTGTCGGCCTGCTCGGCAACGCCAACGCGGCCCAGCAGGTCCATGGCACGCTCGCGGGCCTCATCCTTGGAGACGCCCAGCACGTCGACCGGTCCCAGCATGACGTTCTGCAGTACCGTCATATGTGCAAACAGGTTGAACTGTTGGAACACCATGCCCAGCTCGGCACGCATGCGGGCAAGATCCTTGCCTTCTTGCGGCAGGGGCTCGCCCTCGATGAGGATCTCGCCCGAGTCGATGGTTTCCAGGCGGTTGATGGTTCGGCACATGGTCGACTTGCCCGAGCCCGAGGGGCCGATCACGACGACGACTTCGCCGCGGTCGACCGAGAGATTGATGTCGTTGAGGACGTGCAGATCGCCATAGTGCTTATCGACGTGCTTGAGCTCGATCAGCGGCTGATTACCGGTAGAAGAAGTGCTCTGTGCCATGGTGCTCGGCTCCTTATGACTCGAAATGGTAAATCGTTAGCGAATGATGGTCGCGCCGGTCTTGTGCGAAACGTAGACAGCGGCCTTGTTGATTGCGACGTTGATGAGGATATAGATGACCGCGATCACCAGGTAGACCGACACGAGGGCGTCGTAGTTGGTAATGAGCACGCGGGCGTTTTGCATAAGGTCGGGGTAGCTCACCACGTAGGCGACGGTGGTGTCTTTGACGACGACCACAAGCTGCGAAATCAACGACGGAATGATAAACCGAATGGCCTGCGGCAGCACGATTTTAAAGGTGATTTTAGCCTTGGAGAGACCGAGCGCCTGGGCGGCCTCGACCTGGCCGCGCGGCACGGCATTGACGCCGGCGCGGAAGATCTCGGCGAGTACGCCGGCCGCGGCGAGCGCGACGGGAAGCGTGAGCATCCAAAACGACGGCAGCGCGATCTTGTACTGGGGCAGCACCAAAAAGAAGAAGTAGATGAACAGCAGGCTCGGCACGCCACGGAAGAAATCGGTGAGCACGCGGCAGACCAGCTGCAGCGGCTTGATGTCGCTGGTACGGCCGAGCATGAGGGCTAAGCCCAGTACCAGCGCGATGGTGCCGGCGGTGAGCGCGACCTTTACTGTGCCCTCAAAACCGGCAAGCAGGAACTTCCAGGTGGTGAGGTGCGTAAAGAAGTACCAGTAATGGACCGAAAGCTGACCGGTCACATAAAAGCGCTGCAGTACCAGAGCGATGAGCGCGGCCACGGCAACAAGTGAGATGGCGGTGCCGACGCGAATCTTGGCGCGCATCTTGGGGCCGGGAGCCTCGTAGAGCGCATCGCGCATGGTGAGCGCGGAGGTGGAGTGCTTGCTCATCGGAGGATCCTCACCTTCTTATCGATATAGTTGCCAATGTGGCTCACCACAAAGGCCGTGCCCAGGTAGCCGAGCGCCGAGATAAAGAACGCGGCGACGCCGCCGAGCGAGCGCGTGTTGATGTAGCTCACCACGCCGGTGAGCTCCTGCGGTTTAAGCGGCACCTGACTGCCGAGCGCGGTGGTGAGCATGACGGCGATAAAGAGGTTGGTCATGGGCAGCACGCTCGAGCGCAGCGCCTGCGGAATCACGATCTTGGCGAGGATACGGCTGAAGCTCATGCCCAGCGAGCGGGCGGCTTCCACCTGACCGACACCGACGGTGTTGATGCCGCTCATAAAGTTCTCGGAGCCAAAGGCAGAACCCAAGAGCACTGTGGCGACGATGACGCAGGTGCGGTAGGGCAGGACGACCTTGAGCGGCGGCAGCGCGTAGACGACGATAATGAGCAGCGCGATGCCGGGGATGTTACGGAAGACCTGGACATACAGGTCGCCAAAGACGCGCAGCGGCTTGAGCGGCGACACGCGCATCACGGTGACGGCGACGGCCAGCACCATGGCGATGGCAAACGACTCAAGCGTCATGCCCCAGGTTGCCAGCAGCGCGTCGATATAGTTCTGGCCATAGAGCGACCAGAGCTCGGAGAGACTCATGCGGACCTCCCGCCGGTAAGGAAAGGGGCTCCCGTGTGTACGGAAGCCCCGACAACTCAGTGAGGAAACAGTTTAGCGCAATAAAGCGCATCGTGCGTTTCCATATGGTTTCGTAGCGGCCGTTACTAGGCTCGCTGCCTAGGCGCCGATCTCGGGCAGCTCGGGAACATTGGTGTCGCCCGTACGGTCACCAATGCAGATCTGCCACAGCTCGGTCCAGGTGCCGTCATCCTCGATCTTCTTAAGGAAGTCGTTGACAAAGGCGACACCGTCGGAATCGAGCGGCAGGCCGATGCCGTAGGGCTCCTTGCTGCCGAAGGGCTTGCCGGCAATCTTGTACTTGCCGGGCTCGCGGACCAGGGCGCTCTGCTGCATGTTGTTGTCGATGACGTAGGCATCGACGCGGCCCTGCTGGAGTGCCTGACGTGCCTCCTCGTCGGTCTTGAACTCCTGCTGGCTGGCCTTGGGGGCAAACTCCTCCAGGATGGCGGGGCCGTTGGAGCCGGACTGGACGGCGACGTTCTTATTGGCCAGGTCGTCGACGCCCTTGATGTCGTCGTTATCGGTGAGCACCAGGATAGCCTGCTGGGTGTAGTAGTAGGGGCCGGCGAAGGAGACGAGCTTCTTGCGCTCATCGGTGATGGTGTAGGTGGCAAAGACGGCGTCGACCTGGCCGTTCTGCAGGACGGACTCGCGCGTGTCCGAGGTCACCTGGGTGATCTCGACCTTGTTCTCGCCCAGAATGTAGTTGGACAGGAGCTGTGCGATGCCGGCGTCGAAGCCGCGGGTCTGACCGTCCTTCTCGTTGAGGAGGGAGAAGAGCGTGGAGGTCTGAACGCCACCGATCTTAAAGACGCCGGCGTCCTTGACGGCCGTGGCCCAGGTGCTGGCGGCGATGACATCGTCATCGGCCTTGGGGCCGTTGTCGACGAGCTTGTCGAATGCCTTGGCGTCGAGCGTGGTGGAAGCCTCGGTATCTTCGGAGCTCTTGGAGGAGCCAGCGGCGGAACCCTTGTCAGCCTCGGCGCTGGTGTCAGAGCAGCCGGCAAGACCAAGGCCGGCGACGGTTGCGAAGGTGGCGGCAACGAAGCCGCGGCGGTCGAGAACGACCTGCTGGGAGAGGTTCTTGCTCATAGGAGAACACCTTTCTCAATAAAATCCCTAGCGGTTGAGTAGAGTTATACCCCATCCCGCTCAAATGGGTCAACACGAAATAACTCAGAAACATACTTACCTTATGGGTTATTCTACCTACCATAAAGGGACAGGCACCTTTGTGGCGGTTCTGGCCGATGCAGCGGCATGCCTTGCTGTTTTGTCTCGATCTGTAACATCTGCAGCCATTTTTGCCGAGTAACTGTTACAGATTGAGATTTTCTCTTCAGGGGAATTCGAATGTCTCGATCTGTAACAGGTAGACGGCCAAAAGGTCTCTATCTGTTACAGATCGAGACAAAGGTTTGGGACTAAGACGTCTTATCTAGATCTGTAACAGTTAGACGGGAATTCGGGCCCTAGATGTTACAGATTGAGACAATCGCGCCGCGAAAAAAACCTCCGCAGGGGTGCTTCCCTTGCGGAGGTTTTTACTCGTTAAGTAGCCTTACGGCTTCGACGGCCATGTTCTCGGCCGTCATGCCGTTCTGAGCGAGCAGTTCGTTGGGGTCGTAGCGGTCGGGGAAGCCCTTGGCGATGCCGAAGGTGCGCGTGCGCACGGGCGTGCAGGCCAGGTAACACGCCACACGCTCGCCCCAGCCGCCGTCCAAGACGCCGTCCTCGAGGGTGACGACAACGCGGTGCTCGGCGGCAAGGCTGTCGAGGAACTCGCGGTCGAGCTCGGTTGCAAAGCGCGGGTTGACGAGTGTGGCCTCGATACCGTACTCGGCGGCCAAGCGGTTTGTCACGCGCTCGCCCAGCTCAAAGAAATCGCCAAGCGCGAGCACGGCCACGTCGCGTCCCTGGCGTACCACGTTGTAGCGAACGACGCTATAGTCGGTGTCTTCGGCGGGCGCAAGATCGGGGCGGCTTACCAAGCCAATGCCCGGCACGCGAATCGCCACGGGATGCTCGCGGTGGTCGAGCGACCAGCTCAGCATGGACAGGTATTCCTCCATGCAGGCAGGTGCAAGGTAGTGCATGTTGGGAAGTCCGCCCAGCATGGAAATATCGAAGAACGAGAGGTGCGTCTCGGACGTGGTGCCAAAGATCGACGCGCCAAACACCAAGATGGTTGCGGGGGCGTCGTTGAGGCACAGGTCGTGCCACAGTTCGTCGTAGGCGCGCTGCAAAAACGTGCCGTACACACCAAAGACTGGCTTGGCGCCCGAGCGCGCAAGCGCGGTGGCAAAGGTCACGGCGTGTTCCTCGGCAATGCCCACGTCGACAAAGTGCTTGCCTGCCGCGGCGCGAAGCTCGGGTGTAAAGCCCATGATGTAGGGCGTGGCGGCCGTGATGCCCACGACCTGCGGATCGTGCTCGATGGCGGCGCTGAGCGCCTCGCCCGTAATGTCGGCATAGGTGCGCGGCGCAGGCTCGCTCGGATGGCCCGGGCAGAGCTTGCGCCCAGTCGCCATGTCAAACGGACCCACATGATGCCAGCGCTCGGGGTCGCTCTGGGCTGGCTCAAAGCCCTTGCCCTTTGCGGTGGAGACGTGCAGCACGATGGGATGATCGATATCGCGCAGCTCCTGCAGCGTGTCGACCAGGGCCAACACATCGTTGCCGGTGTCCAGATAGCGGTAGTCGAGCCCCATCGCGCGGAAAACGTTGCGCTCACAGGTGCCGTTGCTGGCGCGCAGCTCGGCCAGATTGCGATACAGGCCACCGTGGTTTTCGGCGATGGACTGGTCGTTATCGTTGACGATGATGATCAAGTTGCTGTCGAGTTCGGCGGCATTGTCGAGGCCCTCAAACGCCAAGCCGCCCGAAAGCGAGCCGTCGCCAATGATGGTAATGACGTTGTACGTATCGCCCGCCAGGTCACGAGCGTGTGCCAGGCCGCAGCCCAGGCTCACCGACGTGGAGGTATGGCCCATGGCAAACAAGTCGTGCTCGGACTCGTCGGGATTGGCAAAGCCAGAAGCCTCACCATAACGCTCCGGATCGATATAAGTGTACGCGCGCCCCGTCAGCGCCTTGTGGGCGTAGGTCTGGTGCGAAACGTCAAAGACAATCTTGTCGATGGGGGAGTTAAACACGCGATGAAGCGCAACCGTAAGCTCAACGACGCCCAGGTTGGGGGCAACGTGCCCGCCGACAGCGGCGGAGCTTTCGAGGATTGCCTGACGGATCTCGCCGCAGAGCAGCGGAAGCTCGGCGCGGTCGAGAGCCTTGACGTCCTCGGGCGTTGTCGTTTGCGTAAGCAGCATCGTTGTTGGTTACTCCATGCGAATCGAGCGCCGGCGCTCCCTCGGCCGGCACAATTGCACAAAACAGTCTCGCACATTTTGGCGTTTGATATGTGACGGCGGCGCGGTAATTCGCCAACTGGCGGGGCAAAACGTTTTGTCTGATGCCATACTGGTAGATTCGATGATGATTTTATTCAATGCGTGCAGGCCGTGGCATGCCGCCGTGAGCCGCTGGAAGGAGGCAGCATGTCTGATGCCGTTCGTGCCGAGAAAATCGCGCACGAGGTCGACGATGCCGCCCGTCAGCTGGCCCAGGCGGGCCGCTTGGACCTGACGCACGAGTTTATCCAGCATGGCGACGTGACGGTGTATGCGCATGTGATTTCGGTGGCGCGGGCGAGCCTGTCCTTTGCCGAGTGCTTGGGCCGTGCTGGCATTTCGGTCGACCGTGCCTCGCTGTTGCGCGGGGCCCTGCTGCACGATTATTTTCTATATGATTGGCACGACCCCGATCCGAGCCATCGACTGCACGGGTTTCGGCATCCATTTTTTGCCCTGGCGCGTGCCGAAGAGGATTTTGAGCTGACGCCGCGCGAGCGGAATATTATCGCGCGCCATATGTTTCCGCTGGTACCGGTGCCGCCGACGTGTCGTGAGGCATGGATTGTGTGCCTGGCGGATAAATGGTGCGCTCTGCGCGAGACGGTCGCCGGTCGTCTGCCACGCAAGGACGAGGCGGACGATGGCATGAGTGGCGAATCGAGCGAAAAGAGGAGAGGGTAGACGGTGGGGACCGCGATCGACATGGCATTTGACGGCGCGACACTTGCTGCCTGTCCGCTCTCGGCGCTGGTGCTCTCGTTTGCCTTTTACGGGTTTTGCGGTTGGGCATGGGAGTCGACAGTATGCGCCATGCTCAATCACGGACGATTTGCCAACAGTGGCTTTTTGCTGGGGCCGTGCTGCCCCATCTATGGCGCGGGCGGCATTGCCTGCTGGCTGCTGTTGCGCGGGATTCTGGATGCCTCGAGCCAGTTTGTCGCTGCAGCGCTCGTATGCAGCGTGATTGAGTACAGCGTAGGCGTGCTGTTGGAAAAAACAACGGGCGCTCGCTTTTGGGATTACTCGCACCTGCCGTTTAACTTGCACGGACGCATTTGTCTGTACTGGGCCTGCGCGTTTGGCTTGGGTGCGTTGTGCATTTGCCGCGTAGTGGAACCGGCGGTGTTGGGCCTGCTCGGCCATTTGCCGGTGCTGATTGTGCGGCTGTCCGCCTTTATCGTCGCGGTCGCGATGATGGTCGACGCGGTGTGCTCGTTGGCCAGCTGGCGCCGCCTGTCCGATCAGCTTGAGCGTGTGCGTGCCGACCTTGCCGACCGCATCAATGAGTCGCTTGCCGATGCCTCGGACTCAATGCTCGAACGTATTCCCGATTCTACGATTGACTCGGTGGCACAGACGCATATCCGCAGCCGTGCCGTTAACGCGTGGCTGGCCGAGCTGGGTGACGCCGCGCTCGATGCCCTGCGCGAGAAGGCTTCGATGCCGACGTTTATCTCGGATGGTGCTCGCGGCCTGGCACTCGCTGCCCGCCGCGTGGCCGATGCCGCGCCGAGCATGCCGCGTCCGTCGCTCGGTCGTCGCCTTGCCGGCAAGCGCATGAGCCGTCCGGTGCCAAGCGTGTCACTCAGCCGCCGCGACCTACGCTTCTTTAACGCCTTCCCGCGTCTGCGCATCAATCGCTACGAAGGTGTCATTCGAGCAACTAATCTCCGCGACCGCGCCCACGAGCTGTTCCGGCGCTAGTCGGGACGGGTGCACTCACGGCCCCCTTGCTCGCGTATTTCCCATTGGTTTCGCGCCCGTTGCTGCGCCGTTTCCAAGATTGCGGCACCGTTTCCATTCGACAACGCAGCGTTTAACAACGCCGTATCTGGTCTACACCAGTTGCCCCTCGGCCGCATTATGGGCGCCGACAACGTCCACGCGACCAAGGGAGAGCGAATGTACGATACGGGATCGACAACGTTTATGCTCATCTGCACCATGCTCGTGTTTTTAATGACACCGGGTCTGGCGTTTTTCTATGGCGGCCTGTCCAGGCGCAAAAATGTCATCAACACTATGCTTATGTGCTTTGGCGCCATTGGCCTGGTTGGTGTGCTGTGGATTGTTGCCGGCTGGTCGCTGGCCTACGGCGGCGACGGTTCCAGCCCGTTTATTGGAGGCCTTGACCAGCTGCTGTGCCTGCCGGTGCTCAACCAGGTGCTGCAGGCGGCCGAGGGCAATGCCGCGGACGGTGCCGTCTACCCTCAGATCATCAACATCGCCTTCCAGATGGCGTTTGCCATGATCACGGCCGCTATCGTCACGGGCAGCCTGGCCGGCCGCGTTAAGTTTGGTGCCATGACGGCCTTCCTGGGCATTTGGCTGCTCGTGGTCTATGCGCCGCTCGCCCACATGGTTTGGGGCGGCGATGGCTCCTTTATCGGCGACATCATCGGAGCGCTCGACTTTGCCGGCGGCGACGTGGTGCACATTTCGTCCGGTCTTACGGGCCTGATTCTCTGCTTAATGCTCGGCCGTCGTCGCGGCTTTGGCATGGTGAGCTATCGTCCGCATAACGTGCCGTTTGTAGCACTGGGCGCCGGCCTGCTTTGGTTTGGCTGGTTTGGATTTAACGGCGGCAGCGAGTTTAAGGCCGACGCCGTGGCGGCGCTCGCCATCCTCAACACCGTGACGGCCAGCGCGGCGGGCATGGTCTCATGGCTTGCCGTCGAGCGCGTGCACACCGGTCGCCCCACGCTGGTGGGTGCCAGCACCGGTCTGGTCGCGGGCCTTGTGGTGGTCACGCCGGGCGCGGGCTTTGTCGAGCCGTGGGCGGCGCTGGTTATGGGCCTGATCGTATCGCCCGTCTGCTACCTGGCCATCAGCCATCTTAAGACCAAGTTCGGCTACGACGATGCGCTCGACGCGTTCGGTTGCCACGGTATCGGCGGCATCTTGGGCGGTGTGCTCACGGGCCTGTTCTGCGTGCCGGAGCTCTCGTGGACCGGTAAGGGCGGCCTGTTCTACACGGGCGACGTGTCGCTGCTTGTCTCGCAGGTTCTGGGCATTGTGGTGACGGTCGTTATTGTGCTGATGCTCGACTTGGTGATCGCCGCGGTGGTCAAGGCGCTGTTCCACGGTAGCCTGCGCGTGGACGAGGCCGACGAGGCACTGGGCCTGGATGCGAGTCAGCACGGCGAGAGCGCGTACCCCTCGTTCTCCGGACTCGATTAGCAGCGCGGCTTTCCCAAGCACCCGACCTTGCCCCTCAAACCGTCGCTTGCGTACCGAAGTACGCGGCGCTCCTCTTTCGGGGCAATCTCGGGCACTTGGAAAACCCGCGTTATTGAATGGCAATTCATTTCTTTACTAAAGAGAGGAATTCACTATGAAGAAGATCACGGCGATCGTCCGTCAGGAAAAACTTGAGGTTCTCAAAGACGCGCTGTTTGCTGCCGATGTTCGCGGCATGACCATCAACCAGGTGCAGGGCTGCGGCGCGCAGCATGGCTGGAAGGAATACGTGCGCGGCAACGAGTTGCTTGTCAACACGATCCCTAAGGTGCAGTTCACCCTCATCTGCGCCGATGAACATGTCGACGGAATTGTCGACATCATCTGCAATGCCGCCCGCACCGGCGCCGTCGGCGACGGCAAGATCTGGGTCGAGCCGGTCGAGGAAGTCATCCGCATTCGCACCGGCGAACATGGCCCCGCCGCGGTGTAGAATCGACCGTCTGCCATCCGCAACGTTAAAATGCTGCAATGAGGCACAAGGCTTGCGTTGCGGATGGGCGGATTATGGGTCGCAATAAATATCCCGAGGAGACGGTCGCGAAGATTCTCGACGCGGCACTGGAGCTATTCTGCGCACAGGGTTATGAGGGGACGAGTATTCAAGATATCGTTGACCGTCTCGACGGCATGACCAAGGGCGCTGTCTATCATCACTTCAAGAGCAAAGAAGAGATTTTCAACGCCGCGTTTGATCGGGCGATGACTCCGATTGTTGAGCACCGCCGCTCGATGCTTGGCGTCGGTAATATGACCGGAGCCCAAAAGCTCAAGCGACTGTACGCTCCCGAGTCCGTTGTTCCACAAATTGAGCTATGGGCACGTATGCGTCCTGCAGCAGATCCGGTAAAAAGCTCGCGCCTACTGGCGATGCAGTACCAGGGCTCATTTGACGAGTCGGCCGATGGCTGTCTCTTGCCAGTGATCGAGGAGGGCATCGCCGACGGCTCCATTGCGTGCGAATGCCCGCGCGAAGCGGCGGAGGCCGTATCGTTGTTGGCGAATCTTTGGCTGCTGCCATTGTTCCGTCCGCTCGAGCCCAAGGAGCGAATGCTCGCTCGCGCACAATGTTTGGCGCAGATGGCTGCCGCGGTGGGGCTCGATTTGGGTAATGAAGTGCTTCAGACAACGGCGCAGATTTGGGGCGTATGGGACCGCGCCGGGTGGTAATATAGATACCAACGGTATGTAATTGATTTGTGAGGGTAGCCACGGCTGCCCTTTTCAAGTCATTAAATACATACTAGTGGTATGTATAGGGGGTGGGCTTATGGCTGGGCTGAGAGACGTCGGTGTCTCGTTGAAATCAAAAACAGTGCGGTCAATCAGGCTCGCGGAACTTCTGGTTGCGCAGCTGTGCACGTATTCGATGCTGTCGGCGCTGTGCTTTGCGTATCCACTTTACTTGTTCGATCGCAGTGGATCGTCAACGTTATATGGCGTCGTCGCGGCGATAGCGTTCATACCCGGCGTACTTGCAACTCCGGTTGGCGGAATCTTGGCGGATAGGGGAAGACATCGCGAGGTCCTCGTGTCCCTCGGCATTGCTCTGATGACTGCATCACTGCTGTCTATCCCCATGAAGCACTCATTGCCTCTTGCGGTCGTCGTAGTAGCGATACTTTGTGTTCAATATGGTTCTCAATCGCTGCTGAAGCCAATGCTCCAAATTGAGACGGTGCGCATGGCGGGTGAAGAGAAGGTTGAGCGGGCCACTGCATTGGTTTCGCAGATGACCATGGTGAGCAATATCTTGGGCCCTGTGGTCGGGACGGCAGTCTATGGGTACTTTGGCATCGATGCTCTTTGCACAACCGCGTCGGTGGCGTTTGCGATTTCAGCTCTCTTGTTTGGGGGCGCGCTCAAGCAAAATGCCTCATTTGAAACGATGGGAGACGGCGCGACTCGTACGACATGCCGAAACGATTTTCGGGAGTCGATTCGGTATCTGTTGCAAAATGCATTATTGGTCGCTGTGATTTTGCTTGCGGCAGTTTTGAACCTTGCGTTGGTTGGGCTAATGATTGGCGCTCCCATTATTGTTACAAAGCATCTCGGCATGCAATCGTCCTGCGTTGGGATAGTTGAGGTGGCTATGGGCTTGGGTGGTCTTGCCGGCAGTGGCTTGGTCGGCATTTGGCCGCATCGTTTTTCTTTCAATGGCATATGTCGATATGTTGCGATGATCTGTTTTGGAGTCGCACCGATCATTGTCACGCTACTGTTCGGCGCAGATGCATGCATGCTCACCGTGTTTGTGGTTGGTTCGGCATGGGTCATGGTGTGGGCGAGCATTGCGTCGGTTGAAATCATCGCGTTTGTTCAGCGGGCAGCGCCGACTGAGCTCTGCGGAAAAGTGCTTTCGGTCGTTTACATGGTCCTTTCCTGCGCAATACCTATCGGCCAATTGACGTACGGGGTTGCATATGATCGATGGACACCGGCGATTGTATTCGCAGCCATGTTGGCGGTGCTGACGTTGACGACGGCTCTGTTTTATCGGCTGAAAAATCGATTGCGGCGATTGTCTTAACGCGCTGGGGCACCGTGAATTTGTGAAGGCGGTGGTACGCCGCGCCGGGACGGCATTGTTTGGACATGCCTCTCCTTCGTCTACAATATCGGGCAGACGAAGGAGAGGCATGTCCATGATCAAGATGTTCGCGAGTGACTTAGACGGAACGCTGCTGAACGCCCTGCACGAGGCGGATGGGACCATCCGCCGCGCCATTCGCGAGCTGACTGAGGCTGGCCTGCACGTGGTTCCCGCGACTGGACGCTCGACGTTGCCGATCGGCGAGCATGGCTTTACGGGCTTGGCGCTTGACGCCTGCTGCTCCAATGGATCCATCGTGCGCGACAGCCATGGCGAGGTGCTCAAGACTTGGACCATCGATCCGCAGGTCACTGAGGAACTGCTCAAGGCGTTCCCGGACATTTGCTTTGATTGTTCCACGCCCGATGGCATGTACTCGAGCGGTTCGTTCGAGATGCATCAGGCGGGCTTTAAAAAGGACAGTCCCATCAAGCGCATCGTGATGCGCGGCATGCGTGCGCGCGGCGGGTATCACGAGGAGCAGTATTTCGACCAGTCGATCGGTGACATCCTGCGCCACGATGTATGCAAGATCAATTGTCGCGTGACCTCGCCCGAGCTGGAGCGCGACCTTAAGGCGTATCTTGCCGAGCGCTCGGACCGTGTGGTCAACGCGCCGTTCGATCCGGTGATGTTCGAGATCACGGACGCGGCATGCAACAAGGGCGAGAGCGTGGCCTGGCTGGCGGGTTACTACGGCATTGCCGAGGACGAGGTCGCGGTCTATGGAGACGGCGGCAACGACATCGCCATGCTCAAGCGTTTCCGCCACAGCTACGCGACCAAAAACGCAAGCGATGCAGCTAAGGCCGCCGCGAGCGTGACCATCGGCAGCTGCATGGTCCATGCCGTCCCCAAACACATGCTCGCCACCATGCGCAAGCAAAACTCCCGCACCGTCATCGAATAATGTGACAAAGGGACAGCCCCTTTGTCACAGGGGCCTGTGTGCTTGGAATACGAACATATATTCGTATATATAACTAGGCTCTGGTAGAATCGGTATCGTTGACGGCAGTTCCATGTGCCGGGCAGCGCCCTCCATTTGATGGGAGGTGATGCCCATGACCGATTTGATTGATTTCGTGAGACTTCTGACCGCTTTGGTCTCGTTCTTCACGGCGCTTGTCGGCCTTTCCGAGGCACTCAAGCAGCGTTCGAAGCGCAACAGAAGGGGTCGCCGCCGCTAAGGCGTTGACCCCCTAATGCAAACAACGGCGCTGCCCAGCCAGCTACAACTTGGGCTGCCGTCGACACTATTCTACCCACGAATGACATTTTGGACAATCGGTAATGCCGCTCCAAAAGCCAGGCGGGATGTGACAAAGGGGCTGCCCTTTGTCACATCCCAAATATTGCCTTTACGTGTTGATGCACACGGTGTGCAATAATACTCGCACTGTGCAATAGCGCACAGGCTGAGTAACAAGGAGGACGCTTGTCCCAGCTCGAGAAATGCGATCGCCGGTCCCTTCGCTCGCAGCGTGCCCTTCGCCAGGCACTTGCCAACGAGCTTGCCGAAAGCGGTGACCTTTCGCGCATTAATGTCGCGTCGCTCACCGAGCGCGCTGGCCTTACGCGCCGCACGTTCTATTCGCACTACCGCGATATCCCCGACTTTATCAATCAAATCGAGGACGGCTTGCTGGCCGAGATCCGTGAACGCATTGAGCTTATCACCGCAGCTCAGCTGCCTGATCTCTATCACAATATCGATGAGCTTGAGCCGGCACCCGGTTCGGTTGAGCTGCTGCGTTATCTTGCGGCCAACCGCGACTTAATCGGTGCGCTGCTGGGTCCGGGCGGCGACCAGGCCTTCATTAAAAGGATCATCGACACCGCGCGTGAGGCTGTGGTGCCGCGTGCGCAGACGGGCATTTTGGGCCTGGCGCTGGGCACGTTCTTTGACTACTACGTCACCTACGTCGTGAGTGCCGAGGTCGGCATGATTCAGCGCTGGTTTGAGCGTGGGCTCACCGAATCGCCCGAGGCCATGGCGCGCATTATGACGGTGCTCGCTTTTGTTCGTCCTGGTGACCTGTATGGCCAACCCATTGATATCAACGTGCCGGAATACGGCATGAAGCTATTGAACTTGCAGCTCGAGGACGCGGCCGACACCGCCGCAACCGTTGGGTCCAACAACTAAGAGGAGAGACAGATGAGCAAACTCGTCGAGGGCATCAAGGACCGTGTGGTCGCTGCCGCACGCGAGGCCGCGCCCGCCGTGGTGGACGCTGCGCAGAAGGCTGCGACCGCGGCTGCCGAGAAAGTTGCCGAGGCAGTTGCCGATGCCAAGAACGTGGCAGGGGAGACGTCCGTCGTCAGCGAGCCCGCCACCGCCGCTGAGCCCGTAGCCGCCGCCCAGGCCCCCGAAGGCGCGATCTTCAACCCCGAGGCCGCCCGCGGCAACCTGCACCTGGGCATCGACGTGGGCTCCACCACCGTTAAGCTCGCTGTGCTCAACGACGACAACCAGATTGTCTACGCCAAGTACCAGCGCCACCACACCGACGTCCGCGCTTGCGCCCGCGACCTGTTCGAGGGCGCTGCGACCGTGCTGCCGACGGCCCAGATGACCTGCGCCATCACCGGCTCGGGCGGTCTGCTGCTATCTCAGTGGCTCGGCCTGGAGTTTGTCCAGGAGGTCATCGCCAGCAAGCGTGCCGTCGAGACCCTCATCCCGGCCACCGATGTTGCCATCGAGCTGGGCGGCGAGGACGCCAAGATCATCTACTTTGACAACGGTATCGAGCAGCGCATGAACGGCACCTGCGCCGGCGGTACGGGCGCGTTCATCGACCAGATGGCAACCTTGCTGCACACCGACGCGAGCGGCCTTAACGAGCTCGCGGCCAACGCCACCACCATCTATCCCATCGCCAGTCGCTGCGGCGTCTTTGCCAAGACCGACGTGCAGCCGCTGCTCAACGAGGGCGCCCGCCCCGAGGACGTCGCCGCTTCCATCTTCCAGGCCGTCGTGACCCAGACCATCTCGGGCCTGGCGTGCGGCCGTCCCATTCGCGGTAACGTCGCCTTCCTGGGCGGCCCGCTGCAGTATCTCTCCGAGTTGCGCCATCGCTTCTACCTCACGCTCAACCTGGACGAGGAGCATCGTATCGTGCCCCAAAACGCCCACCTGTTTGTGGCGAGCGGCGCCGCCATGGCGCACGAGTCCAACAAGCTCAGCACGTTCCCGCAGCTCATCGAGGCTATCGACAGCTTAGGCGACACGCAGGGTGCCGAGGTCGAACGTCTGGATCCGCTCTTTGCCACCGACGAGGACTTTGCCGAGTTCAAGGGTCGCCACGACCAAGAAGTCGTCCCCAAGGGCAAGCTTGACGGCTACACCGGCCGCGTGTTCATCGGCATCGACGCCGGCTCCACCACCATGAAGGCCGCGCTCGTGGGCGAGGACGGCCAGCTGTTGCACACCTGGTACGGCAACAACAACGGCGACATCCTGGGCACGGCCAAGGTCATCATGGCCGATTTCTACAACCACATCCCCGCCGGCTGTACCATCGGCCACGTGACCACCACGGGCTACGGCGAGGCGCTGCTCATCGAGGCCCTCAAGGCCGACTCCGGCGAGATCGAGACCGTTGCGCACCTGCGTGGCGCCAAGGCATTCCTGCCCGGCGTCGAGTTCATCCTGGACATCGGCGGCCAGGACATGAAGTGTCTGCGCGTTAAGGACGGCGTGATTGAGCACATCATGCTCAATGAGGCCTGCTCGTCGGGCTGCGGCAGCTTTATCGAGAGTTTCGCCGTCTCTATGAACATGGACGTGCGCGCGTTCGCCGACGCCGCCATCCATGCCAAGGCCCCCGTCGACCTGGGCAGCCGCTGCACGGTCTTTATGAACTCGCGCGTCAAGCAGGCGCAAAAAGAAGGCGCCACGGTGGGCGACATCGCGGCCGGCCTGTCCTATTCCGTCATCAAGAATGCCCTGTTCAAGGTCATTAAGCTGCGCGACCCCAAGGAGATCGGCAGTCAGGTGATCGTCCAGGGTGGCACCTTTATGTCCGATGCCACGCTGCGCGCGTTTGAGCAGCTCACCGGCGTGCACGCCGTGCGTCCCGACATCGCCGGCTGCATGGGTGCTTACGGTGCGGCCCTGCTCGCCCGCGACCGTGCCGGCGCCGACGGCACCTCGACCATCCTTTCTGCCGAGGACATCGCGCACCTCACCGTGACGCAAAAGCATGTCCGCTGCGGTCGCTGCTCCAACAACTGCCAGCTTACCGTCAACGACTTTGGCGGCGGTAGGCGCTTCATTACCGGCAACCGCTGCGAGAAGGGCGCCGGCCACAAAAAGCAAAAGACCGAGGCCCCCAACCTCTTCAAAAAGAAAAACGAGCTGCTCTTTGACCGCGAGGTGCTGAGCCCCGACGAGGCCCCGCGCGGCACCGTGGGTATCCCGCGCGCACTCAACATGTACGAGAACTACCCCTTCTGGCATGCGTTCTTTACGCGCCTGGGCTTTAGCGTACAGCTGTCCGACCAGTCGAGCAAAAAGACCTACCAGGCGGGCATCGAGTCCATGCCGTCCGAGAGCGTGTGCTATCCGGCAAAGATGAGCCACGGCCATGTGATGAACCTTATCGACCGCGATGTCGACTTCATCTGGATGCCGTGCGTGCGCTGGGAGCGCAAGGAGGATCCGACCGCCGGCAACTGTTACAACTGCCCCATCGTCATGAGCTATCCCACGGCGTTGGCACTCAACATCGACGAGATCCGCGAGCAGAACATCGAGTTCCTGTACCCGTTTGTGCCCTATCATGACAAGACCGAGCTCAAGCGCCGTCTGTACCAGGTGCTCGCCGTCGACCGTGTGGCCGATGCGCAAGCCGGTCGCGGTCGCGTGCGTGGACCCAAGATCACGCGCTCCGAGGTTGATGCCGCCGTCAACGCCGCCTTTGAGGCCGATGCGCGTTTCCACGAGGACATCCAGACCATGGGCGAGGAGGCCCTTAAGTGGGTCGAGGACCACGGTGGCCACGGCATTGTGCTCGCCGGCCGCCCCTACCATAACGACCCCGAGATCAACCACGCCCTGCCCGAGCTTATCTCGAGCTTTGGCTTTGCGGTCTTTACCGAGGATTCGCTCGCGCATCTCGTGAAGCCCGAGCGCCCCATCCGCGTCGTCGACCAGTGGATGTACCACAGCCGCCTGTACGCCGTCGCCCGTTTTGTGACGATGCGCAACGACCTGGACCTGATCCAGCTCAACTCCTTCGGCTGCGGCTTGGACGCCCTGACCACCGACCAGGTGCAGGAAATCCTTGAGGCCAGCGGCAAGATCTACACCGTGCTCAAGATCGACGAGGTGTCCAACCTGGGTGCCGCGCGCATTCGCATCCGCTCGCTCATGGCCGCGCTCAAGGACCAGGAGGCCGAGCGCTTGGCCGAGGCCACGGCCGCGGGCGAGGCTTACGAGCAGGGCGATGCCGCGCCGGTGACGCCCTCCACGGATGCCCCCGCGTTCGCGAGCCGCAAGTACACGTTTGAAGCTCAGCGCGAGAGCGCTTCGACCGCATGGCCCAAGGTGCCCTTTACCGAGCAGATGCGCGACGAGGGCTATACCATCCTGTGCCCGCAGATGGCGCCGATCCACTTTGACCTGGTCAAAGAGGTGTTCCGCGGTGCCGGCTACAACTTGGAGCTGCTGCCCTCGACCGACCACGATGCCGTCGAGGCTGGCCTGCGCTATGTGAACAATGACATTTGCTACCCGTCGATTCTGGTGACGGGCCAGATTATGGAGGCCATCGAGAGCGGTCGGTACGACCTGTCCAAGACCGCCGTGGTCATCAGCCAGACCGGCGGCGGCTGCCGTGCCACCAACTACATCGCGCTCATCCGCAAGGCCCTGCGCGAGAGCGGCCACCCCGAGATCCCCGTGATCTCGCTTTCGGCCGTGGCGCTGGGCGAGGACAACCCCGGCTTTAAGCTGACGCCGGCGCTGCTTAAGCAGGCAGTCTACGCGGTGCTCTTTGGCGACGTGATGATGCAGATGCTCTACCGCTGCCGCCCGTACGAGGCCACGCCTGGTGCCGCCAACACGCTCTATGAAGAGTACATGGCGCGTGCCCGCAAGCTGGCGCCCAAGTTTAACCGCCACAACTACACCAAGCTGTGCCGCGAGGCCATCCGCGCGTTCGACACCATGCCGCTCGTGGGCGAGGGCACCAAGCCGCGCGTGGGCGTGGTCGGTGAGATCTTGGTCAAGTTCCATCCCACGGCTAACAACCACGTGGTCGATGTCATTGAGCGCGAGGGCTGCGAGGCCGTGGTGCCGGGCCTGCTCGACTTCTTCCTCTACTCCATGAGCAACGCCGAGCTGCAGAAAGACGAGCTGGGAAGCTCTGCTACTACGCGCGCGGGCATGCAAGCGCTCATCAAGCTTGTGGACTGGATGCGCACGCCGGTGGAGGAGATGCTCGAGAAGTCCCGCCGCTTCGAGGCGCCCGAGCGCATCGGCACCATGGCCGACAAGGCCCGTACGGTACTTTCGGTGTGCAACAACATGGGCGAGGGCTGGCTGCTCACGGCCGAGATGCTCGACCTGATCGACCATGGTGCGCCCAACATCATCTGCACGCAGCCCTTTGCGTGCCTGCCCAACCACGTGGTGGGCAAGGCCGTTATCAAGGAGCTGCGCCGCCAGCATCCCGAGAGCAACATTGTCGCGGTGGACTACGACCCCGGTGCGTCCGAGGTCAACCAGCTCAACCGCATTAAGCTCATGATCAGCGTGGCCAAGGAAAACATGCGCGCCGGCAAGGGCTTTAAGCTCGAGAAGGTGGCGCCGCTCGCGATGGACGAGGTCACCGGTCAGATGCGTGCCCATGACGACTGCGTGAGCTGCGGGCCGGCCAGCGAGGAGGCCGTCACATCGGTCGCCAAGCGTCTGGGACGCGGCATTAAGAAGTAGCTTGCCCGCTATGGGCTAGATATGAGACAAACGGGTGGCAGCCGTGCCGGCTACCACCCGTTTTTGCTGGACATATGTTGCGTAAACGCCCCAACTATCACCCTTTGCGAACTTAGATTTCGGAAGTATGCGGCAAAATCTGAATAGGTCGAGCACACCGGATATATCCAAGCTCTGTACCTGCGGTTTTATTGGCGAAAAACCAGGATGTGCTCAAGAGTTCCGGAATTTGCCGCATACTTCCGAAAACGACGTCTCGGTGGCACCAAAAACTGCCCTCGGAACCCTGAGATAATGAACATATGTAGCCGTTTGCCGCGAAATACCGCCCGTTTATAGAACCCACCCCCAGCGCGCGTCATCCTTACGGTTGAATAAATACACATCTATGGAATTACGTAAGAGAGGACCGTTCCATGAGCTACAAGACCGTTTGTGTTGCCGGCGGCGGCGTGTTGGGAAGCCAGATTGCCTTTCAGGCTGCCTACTGCGGCTTTGATGTAACGATTTGGCTGCGCAACGAGGGCAGCATCGGCCGCACCCAGCCCAAGATCGATCACGTGCGCAAGGAGTACATCGCGGCAATCGAGGGCATGGCGGACGGCACGGGCGAGTGGTGCGCCGGTATCGCCGATGGCACCCAGCCCTTCGACAAGGAAGCGGCGCTCGCCGCCGTCGAGCGTGCCTACTCCACACTCAAGCTGGAGCTCGATCTTGCCAAGGCCGTGGCCGACGCCGACCTGGTCATCGAGTCTATGGCCGAGGACACCCAGGCAAAGATCGGCTTCTACAAGAAGCTCGCCCCGGTTCTGCCGCAAAAGACCGTCATCGTGACCAACTCATCCACGCTGCTGCCGAGCACCTTTGCCAAGTACACCGGCCGTCCCGAGAAGTACCTGTCGCTGCACTTTGCCAACTCCATCTGGAAGAACAACATGACCGAGGTCATGGCACAGGACCAAACCGACAAGCGCTACTTCGACGAGCTCGTCGACTTTGCCAACGATATCCGTATGCTTGCCCTACCCGTCAACAAGGAAAAGAACGGCTACCTGCTCAATTCCATGTTGGTGCCGTGGCTGCTTTCGGGCCTTGACCTGTATGTTTCGGGTGTGAGTGACCCCAAGAGCATCGACCTTGCATGGACGCGGGGCACCGGCGCCCCCAAGGGCCCGTTCCGCGTATTCGACACGGTGGGTATCCAGACGGCCTACAACATCGTCATGCAGTATCAGAAGGTCCCGGGCCTGGTGAGCCCGCTACTCAAGAAGATGATGATGCCCTACAACTTTAAGGCCATGGCCTCCGTCCTCAAGCAGATGCTCGACGAAGGTAAGCTAGGCGAAAGCTCGGGCGAGGGCTTCTTCAAGTACTAAAAAATGATCCCTCGGGGACGGAAGCGTTGAGGATCTACGGTAGTATGCGACAAGATCTGAATAGGTTGAGCAAGAGCTGTAGCGCGCGTTGACGTTTGCCCAATAGAACGCAAAAATGCACCGTTCGCCGATACTCCTCTCGCGAGTGGTTGCCATATGGTTTGATGTTGGAAACATATGATTGCCGACAGGCCGTAGGTGACATTCGCCATGATATCGGAGGTACCAAGTATGTTTCGTGCTCCGTTAAACAAGTATCGGGCTGGTTAATATGGGCCGCCGTACTATCTCGATAACCCTTGCAGTGGTTTGCCTAGCTGTGCTCCTGGGCGCTATAGGGCAGTTCGCTATAAGTCGAGAAACATCCTATATGCAGGAATGTGCTTCCGAAGGCTTTGCCATTGACGGTTACTATCGGGATGACGAAACAAGTCGGGAAACCCTGACTTTTCTTGAGGAGGACAACTGTCGATGGCAGCTGGTCGACCAAGACGGAATCTGCACAGACGGGCAGTTCGAGCGTATGGACGACCCCAACATTCTGGTATTAAAGAATGAAAACGGCGAAAAATTCGGTACGGTCCACGTGGCGTATATTTCGCGCCGACGCGATCAGGGCTTGCTCTACCTATTTAGAGATACCAGGGTGACCCGTTTTTATCTGGTGAGTACCGGTCCGGCGTTTACAGTGGAGTCTGGCGATGTCGATACGGACAGCTGATTCACGGCAATAAATCAGCGAGCGGGGCGCGGCCATGGACCGCGCCCCGCTATTTGCTCGTGGCCCGCGTCACGTCTGCGCCAAGTCGTGACTCGCGGCTGCGCGCATCCATCCCACGTCGCGTATTACTGCACATCAAACTCCACGCGATCGAGCTCGGGCACATTGAGGTCGATGAGCTTGCGGGCTACACGGCGGTCGTGTGCCCCAAGCGCCTCGCTTGTCGTCACATGGGCGACAACCTCGCGCTCGACAAGGCCCTCCTCCTCGTCTTCGGTGGCCGAGGTCTCGACGGCAACGGTGTAATCCTTAAAGCCCGGCAGCACCGCGGCAAGCTCGCGCGTGGTTTCGGTGACGCCGTAACCGTCCTGCACGCCGGCCTGCGCCGAGCCAATAGACCCCGCCGTCATAACGATGCAGGGGATGGCAAAGATCACCGTGCCCACGATAATGCGGCGGCGCACCTTGTGTGACAGCTCATCGACCTCGGCGTTTTCCTCGGCGGTCACAATGCCGTCGCCGTTGAGGTCGCGCTTGAGCGGCACGCGCAAAAGAAGCAGCACGGCTTCGGCAGCCAGTGCGATAAAGACCACGTTGATGCCAAACTCGTAGAGGGCCGAGAGAAACAGCGACCCGCTCGCGATGGCGATGCCATAGCCCGCCGCGCACAGGGGCGGCATGAGCGCGGTCGCCACGGCCACGCCGGCGATGAGCGTGGCGGGTTCCTGGTCGCGCGAGTTGCCCAGACCACCCGCAAAGCCGCCCGCGAGCGCGACGGCAAGGTCCCACACAGTCGGTGTCGAGTTGTCGATGATGGCGGCCGTGGTGGTGCCAAGGGGCGAGAGCTTAAAGTACAGCGTGGACGTGATTAGACAAAAGACCATCTGCAGCGCGAGGCCGGCAATTGCCTCGACGGCAATCTCGCGGTCGAGCGTGGCAATGCCGTATGCCATGGCAAGGACCGAGCCCATGAGCGGGCAGATGAGCATGGCACCTACAATGGCGATATCCGAGTCGATATCGAGGCCGATGCTCGCGATCAACATGGCAATGATCAGGATGCATAAGTGCGAGCCAGTCAGGCGCGCCCCGTTTACAAAGCGCTTGCGAATCACGTGATAGGGCGCGCGTCCCTCGCGTATGTTGAACGCCTGCTTAAGGAAACGGATGGCATTCTCCATGGCCTCGCTGTGTGCAGGGCGTATACCGTGACGACGATGATGACGCTCGCGCAGCCGCTTGATCTGTTGTTTGTCGAGTTCCATGCTTACCTCGTTTAGCTTCTGAGCCGCTTCTTGCGTCTGTCGTCTTTACTCTACACCGCGTTAGGCGAGGTGTCAGACAAGGTTTGTTGACCTGGAAGTCAGGCCAATCGACATGGCTAAAACGCCGTGAGGATCATAAGAGTCAAATAGACAAAAAAGCGCGGGGCCGGTTTGATTCCGACCCCGCGCTCTGCGCTGGTGCGTTGTTGTTCAGCCTACCCTAGCAGGCTCAGACCAACAGAGACAAACGCCAGGATAACGCCGACGATGGACTCGCCGCCGAGCAGGCCGCTGGCGACGACCAGGCCCTGCTCCTGGAAGGCGGCATCCTTGGAGGCCTTCTCCTCGTCCGAAAGACCGGCAGCGGCGTCGCGGCGTGCGGCCCACTTGTCGTAGGCGAGCTTGACGCAGGAGCCCAGGAAGGCCGTGAGCGACATGTAGAACGGCAGGTACACGCCCAGGCCGATCATCATGGCCGGAATGCCGAGCCAGTACATGACGATGCCGGCGATAAAGCCGCCTGCGAACCACGGCACGCTCGGGATGCCCGAGACCATGGTGGCGACGACGCTTGCCTGCGCGGCCACAAAGCTCTTGTCGGGGCCGAAAGCATCCGGACCATAGGCGGTGACGAGCGCGACCATGACGGCAGCGGCGACCAGGGCGCCCACGATGCCGCCGATGGCCTGGCCGATCCACTGCGCACGCGGGTTGGTGCCCAGCACGGCGCCGGCCTTAAAGTCGTTCATGACGTCGCCCGCAAGGCCGCATGCCACGGCCACGATGCCGGCGATAAAGAACAGCTTGACCTGGGCGATCTGTGCGAAGGCAGCTACGATGAGCATGACGATGAGGCCGAAGATCTCCATGGGGTCGATGCCCGTCTGGCCGCAGCTCTGCGCGCTCATGATGGTGGTGACAAAGGTGAACAGCGTGACGATGACGGCCGGGACGGGGCCAAGGTCGAGCGCGATGGCGACGATCACGGCGATGGCGGCAGTACCCAGGCCGATGATGCCGGCGTCGAGCTTAAGCGAGCCCGAGATGAGCGACTGCTCGTCGGTGTCGCTGGAGCTGTCGGCGGCGAGGCCGCGGGCGATGCCGGCGACCTGCGGCAGGATGTCCTTGAGGACGACGGCGACGCCAAAGCCCATCATGAGGCCCATGCCGAGCGATTTGACGATGCCCTGCGCAGTCACAACGTCGAATAGACCGGCAGCGGTGCCGCCCACGATGATGCCAAAGTTACCTAGCAGCGCGCCGGCAAACCAGAAGGCAACCGGGGCGAAGCCAACCAAAAAGCCGATGGAGAGCAGCATGGGCGAGTTATAGATGGCAAAGGTCACGCCGGGGATATTGAGCGTGCACAGCATGCTGGGCACCACGCCCAGAGCGTCGCGAAGCACGCTGTAGATGCCTGCGATGGCCATGGAGCCAAAGAGCTGCTTGCCGGTCTTGCCGCCGGCCTCGGTGGCGCGCAGTGTCTGAGCTGCGGCATTGCCGGTGGGAAACTCCAGCGTGGCGTCCACGATAAAATGGCGGTGGATGAGTGCCGTGGCCAGCAGGCCCAAGATGGTGCCGGCGAGCGCCACGATAAACATGTCGAGCCAGCTGATCTGGTCGGCATAGCCCAGCATCCAGGCGCCCGGGATGGTAAACGCCAGACCGCCGGCGACCATGGCGCCTGCGGACATGATGGTGTGGGTGACGTTTGCCTCGTTGAGGCTGGCGTTGCCCATGAGTTTGAGGAAGAACAGCGAGATGACGGCAGCAAAGACGATCGGCCAGGGGAGTGCGCCCATCTTGAGGGCGGTGTAGGCCGAGCTTGCCGTGATGATCACGCAGCCAAGGACGCCGATGACGACGCCGCGCAGCGTGAGTTGCCCGCGCATCGAGGCGCGGTTCGAGGGATTGCTCATATAAAACTCCTTTGCGTATATCCGCTTCCCCCGGGAGCGCCGTTACGGATACGGCGCGGGAAGTCGGGTTACCAAGGGCCGCCGCGTGAGCTCGCAAACGACCGCGCACCAGTATAGCCGCAAGCTAGTCATTTTGGGATGACTGGTTTAGGTAGGCGATATACTGCTGGGCAGACGAAAGGAGCGCCGACGATGCTTAATGGGTGCGCATATATATTGACGGTCGACGTGGGCAACACGTTCATTCGCTTTGGCCTGTTTGCAGAGGATTCGGCCGCGGCGCAGGAATGTCCGCTTGCGACGTGCGAGATCACGACGCCGTCGAGCATTACGGCCGACGAAGCGCGTATGCGTCTCGCTCAAGTCATGGCCGCGCTGGCGGCCGATGCGGGCATGCCCGGCGCGCTCGTTCCCGCAGCTGCAGTCCTGAGTTGCGTGGTGCCGGCGCTCGAGCGTCCGTGGAAGGCGGCACTTTTTCGCACCTGCACGGGACGCGTGCTCACGGTGGGGCCGGGCCTCAAGACCGGCATGCCCGTCCGCTACGACGACCCGGCCGAGATCGGCCCCGACCGCATCGCCGACGCCGTGGCGGCCCGTGCCGTCTACGGCTCTCCGTGCATCGTGATCGACTTGGGTACCACGACCAATATCGAGGTCATCGACGCGCGCGGCACCTTTGTGGGCGGCGTCATCGCGCCGGGTCTGGCGCTTGGCGCCCGCTCGCTTTCGGCTGCTGCGGCGCGTCTGCCGCAGGTCGAGCCCTCGGCACCCACGCATGTGATCGGCCGCAACACGCGCGAGGCCATGCGTTCGGGCGTGGTTCTGGGCGAGGTGGCACGCATCGACGGCATGCTCGACATGGTGCTTGCCGAGATGCGCGCGACCAAGGCCTCGGGGGAGGGCGACGTGCCCATCGTCATTACCGGCGACGATGCCGAGGCGCTCGCGTCGCTGGTCGGCCACAGCCTGACGGTAGACGACGCGCTGACGTTGCGAGGACTCGCCGAGCTCTACCGCATCAACCAAAAGCCCCGCCGCGTGTAAAAGTGAGGGCGCCGGTGGGACAAACGCCCCCACCTTTCACCTGCTACAATGGGTCAAACTATTGCGATTACGGAGGTGTCTGCCATGTCGGACGATCTTCATCAAACTTCGTCAGGCAAGCGCCTGGACGTCATTAGCTGGGACGAGTTCTTTATGAGCGTGGCCATCGCCGCACAGCGCCGCAGCAAGGACCCCAACACGCAGGTGGGTGCGTGCATCGCCAGCACCAACCACCGTATCCTTTCGGTGGGCTACAACGGTACGCCCTCGGCGCTCAACGACGACTTTTTCCCGTGGGGTACGAGCGACGACCCGCTGCAGGACAAGCACAACTACGTGGTCCATGCCGAGGCCAACGCCGTGCTCAACTACCGTGGCTCGCTCAAGGACCTCGAGGGTTCCACGGTCTACGTCACGCTGTTCCCGTGCCACGACTGCGCCAAGATTTTGGCGCAGGTGGGTGTGGGCGAGGTTGTCTACCTGGACAACAAGTACGCCGACACCGACGACGGCCGCATCAGCCGCCGCATTCTCGACTCCTGCGGTATTAGCTACCGCCAGGTTATCGTCGATGTCCAGATTGGTACCGGGGGACAGGCTCGGCAGTAGCGCGTGCCAACGCCAGCTGGTAACAACAGGCAGCTAAAAGATCCCCGTCCCAAATTGACTACTCGTGAAAGTCGCGTCTGCGCGCATGGACGGCTCGTGAGCGGGTACACGGCTGTAGTAACATAGCTTCTGTCCGCGGGCGCGCCCGCGTAATTGTGAGAAAGGAGCCCCTGTGGCTGTTAACGAAGAGCTGCTTAAGAAGGTTCTTGAAGAGATTCGCCCCAACCTGCAGGCCGACGGCGGCGATATGGAGTATGTGGGCGTTGACGACGAGGGCGTCGTCAAACTGGAGCTGCAGGGCGCTTGCGCCGGCTGCCCCATGAGCTCGCTGACCCTGTCCATGGGTATTGAGCGCATCCTGAAGGAGCATGTGCCCGGCGTTACCCGTGTCGAGCAGGTTAATGCCTCCGGCGAGACCGACGACCTGTACGACGAGTACGCGCCGTTCTAAGATGCGAAAGCTGCGGACGGCATACTCCGCATAGACGTTACGCCCAAATATGCGGCTGCGAGCGCAAGGCCCGCGGCCGCATTTGTATGTAGGGAGTAGGAGGGTCGACATGCTCAACGACTTCTACCATATGCTTGATCCCGTCGCGATTTCGGCGGGGCCCATCACGATTTACTGGTATGGTCTGGCCTATGTGGTCGGTGCCCTGCTCACGGCGGTTGTCATGTACCGCACGCAGCGTCGCTGGGGCTTTAGCATCACGATTGACGACCTGACGAGTGTCGTGGTCGGCGTGGTCTTTGGCCTTATCATTGGCGCCCGTCTGTTCTACGTCATCTTTTACGGCGACGGCTACTACTGGGCGCACCCGCTCGAGATCTTTGCCACCAACGAGGGCGGCATGAGCTTCCACGGTGGCCTGGTCGGCGGCATCTTGGGCGGCATCATCGTGTGCCGCATGTATAAGCTCGATGCATGGACTCTGGCAGACCTTGCCGTCATCGGCGCGCCGCTGGCCTTGTGTCTGGGCCGTTGTGCCAACTTTGTCAATGGTGAGCTGTGGGGCAAGCCGACCGATCTGCCCTGGGGCGTGGTCTTCGGTGGCACCGCGGGCGATATGTCGCGTCACCCCTCCCAGCTCTACGAGGCATTTCTTGAGGGCATTGTGCTCTTTTGCATTCTGCAGGTGCTCAGCCGCAAAAAGCCGCTGCTGCCCCAGGGCACGTTTATGGGCGTGTTTGTGATGGGTTACGGCATCGTCCGCTTCCTCGTCGAGTTCGTGCGCGTGCCCGACGCCCAGCTTGGCTATCTGCTGGGCGGCGTCATCACGATGGGTCAGCTGCTGAGCCTTCCGCTCGTTATTGCGGGCCTGGCGCTCATCATCTTCGCCCGACACCGCAATCGCCCCCAGCGCATCTACCTCGACGCTTAACCACCACATACGACCACAAAGGGGGCAGGCACCTTTGTGGTGGTTTGCTGGGCAATGATGACAGAACCGTAACGTTTCCCCAGATAAAACCTGCCAAAATAAACCTGTCCCTTTTTGGCAGGTTTCTAGAAAGGCTTTCGGACTGTGAAGGATTCCGATCTCTCCACAACGGCTGCGCGCGACGCGGCCCGCATCGTCTGGTTTAAGCGCTACCCCGCCAAGCAGACGCTCATCGCATTTCTGCTCGCGCTGTTGGCGACCACGGCGTTTTCCATCGATCCCGCCCCGGTGTCGAGCAACGCAGTCTTGGCGATTGACCCCAAAGCCTCGGGCATGCTGTACGTGTGCTACGAGGTGCTCCTCTCGTTTGCCGGCCATACCGACGCGGTCATGCTGCTTGCGCTTGCCTGCCTGCTCACGCTGCCGTTTCGCTACGTGTTCTTTGGCCGTGGCGACACCTGGCGCCCATCGATCATTCTGCCGTCGCTGTTTTTCGCCATCTGCATGGTGTTCGGCCGCAGCTACGACCTCACCGACTCGGCCGAGATTGTTCTTGGCGACAAGGCCCGCATCATCTGCGCCTGGATTGGCGGCGCGGGCTGGATGCTCCTAGCGATCGTGGCCTTCTATCTGGCTTTTGAGTGTCTGGATTGGCTGAGCTCCCGACGCATCCCGTTTTCCGAGGCGCACTTTGGCCGCATATGGCGTGTGGCTCACGCCGTGCTCTCGGTCCATCCCTTTGCCGGGCCCTTCCTGGTGCTTATGATCGCCTGGGCGCCCACGCTCATCGCTTCGCTGCCCGGCCTTTTTATGGGAGATACGGGTGCGCAGATTCGCCAGTGGTTCAACTATCCCAACGGCACGAGCGACTACCTGCGCCTACTCAACCCCAACGTGCTGCTCAACGGGCATCATCCCGTAGTGCACACGGCCATTATCGGCTCGTGCGTTCAACTGGGGCTTTCGCTGTTCAACAGCGCTAACGCGGGCCTCATCATCTATACCTGCGCTCAATTTGTCATCACGGCTGCCTGCATGGCCTATTCCATTTCGTCGCTGCGCAAACTGGGCGTGAGCCTGCCGGTTCGCGGTGCGATCCTGCTGTTCTTTGCGTTTATGCCGATGTTCTCTAACTACGCGGCGTTGCTCACCAAAGACGTGCTCTTTGCCGACGCGTTTTTGGTGCTGCTGGTACAGACCGTCAAGCTCGTGGCATGTGGCTTGCCCCGTCGTGATGCCAATGCCGAGCGTGCGGGCGAACAGAGGCCCGTGCTCTTTGCGCGCCACGACTGGCTGTTGCTTGCGCTGGCTGCCATGGGTTCCACGTTTTTGCGCAATGGCGGTCTGGTCTTTCCGTTGGCGGCCTGCGTGATTGCGGCGGCGTTTTGCGCATGGGATGTACATGTCGCCCGTCGTGCGGCTAAGCAGACGGGCACCGCGGTCTCATGCGCCACGCCGCGCTTCCGCTGGGTTGGCGTCCTCGCGGTGCTCGCACTCTGCCTTGCCTCTAATATGTACTTCACCAAGGTCTTTATGCCGGCGCACGACATCACGCCTGGTTCCAAGCGCGAAATCCTCTCGATTCCGTTCCAACAGACGGCTCGTTTCGTCCAAAAGCACGACGGCCTCAACTCGGGCGTCAACCCCACGGTAAAGGAGGACGGCGCCATCGTGGAGGCTCCTTGCGACGGCTTGGTGACCGATGAGGAGCGCGCCGTGATCGACCGGGTGCTCAAGTACGAGAATCTGGGCCGCCGTTACAACCCGGATAAGTCGGATGCCGTCAAGAACTGCTTTAACGAGTACGCCTCGCAGGAGGACATCAAGGCCTATTTTGAGGTCTGGGCGCAGATGTTCAAAAAGGATCCCGAGTGCTATATCTCGGCGCTCATCAATAACTATTACGGCTACTTTTATCCGAGCGCGCGCGATGCCTGGGTCTACAGCACGGCGCGTAGTGCCGAGATCATGGCGCGTCCCGACAACCTCAAGTACTTCGACTTCCATCCGGTTGACAGCAACGTGGTGCGCTGGTGTGACCACCTGATCAATCTGTACCGTGTGGCAGTACAACGCATCCCGTTTATTTCGCTCACCATGAGCTCGGCCACCTATGTGTGGATCATGATCGCCGTGGTGGTCTACCTGCTGCGTCGTCATTCATGGCGTGCGCTGGCGATCTGGGTGCCGCTGTTGGGCGTGCTCGCCGTGTGCCTGATTGGTCCGTGCAACGGCTCGACCTACATGCGCTACCTGTATCCGGTCATCGCCTGCATGCCCTTCGCCATCGGCGTCACCGTCACCCGCAGCGACTTCCTCTGGTTCTAACCTGGTGCATTGGGGTCAGGTTTCTTTGCTGCACCAAAGGGGCCATCATCACGACGCCTTCATTTTGGGGTTTATCTTGCAGGCCAGTAGGTATATCATAACGACGTTTGTTTATATTGCCCGAGCATCTGCGCTGGGCTTTAGGTCGAAACCGATAGGAGACACGTATGTCCGGACACTCTAAGTGGGCCACAACCAAGCATCGTAAGGGCGCGCAGGACGCCAAGCGTTCCGCCCTCTTCTCCAAGCTCAGCCGCAACATCACCGTTGCTGCCCGTCTCGGCGGTGACCCGCTGCCCGAGAACAACGCCAGCCTCGCCGCTGCCGTTGCCAAGGCCAAGGCTCAGTCCATGCCTAAGGACAAGATCAAGTCCGCTATTGACAAGGCTTTTGGTTCGGGTGCTGACGCCGCCGTCTACGAGAACATCGTGTACGAGGGCTACGGTCCCGCCGGTGTCGCCGTCTACGTCGACTGCCTGACCGACAACCGCAACCGTACCGCCGCTGATGTCCGTTCCGCCTTCTCCCACGCTGGTGGCAACCTGGGCACCTCCGGCTCCGTCGCCTTCCAGTTTGAGCGCAAGGGCCAGATCGTCGTCGCCAAGGAGATCCTGGACGAGAACGCCAAGAAGGAGACCATGATCGCCAACGGTGCTGCCGGTGACGAGGATGAGTTCATGATGGCCATCGCCGAGGCCGGTGGCGAGGACTACGAGGATGCCGGCGAGGAGTGGATCGTCTGGACTGCTGCCAACGACGTCATGGCTGTCTCCAAGGCGCTCGAGGAGCAGGGCGTCCAGGTCAAGGGTTCCGAGACCACCATGGTCCCGACCACCCCGACCGAGGTCTCTGGTACCGACGCCAAGAAGGTCCAGCGCCTCATCGACCGTCTTGAGGAGCTCGACGACGTCCAGGATGTTTACAGCACCATGGACATGACCGACGAGGTCATCGCTGCCCTCGAGGAGGAGTAGCGCTCGCACGGGTTAAGCCGTGCATATCTGGGCATAATGAAGCGAGCATGCAAGCCTCGTGGAATAGATGAGCCGGATCCGCGTGCGTAGAGCACCGGACCCGGCTCTTTTATAATGATGCGAACCGTTCTGCATTTCGAGAGCCGAGATTTGAAGGGAGCGCCGCGTGCGCGTACTCAAACGAGCCCTAGCGATCGTGTATCTTGCCGCCACCATCGTGGCGCTGGGTACGCTTGTCTGCCAGTTTTGGGGGCCGTATACGTATCGCTTTATGCTGCTGATGCGCGACCCCATGCCGCGCATCGTCGTGACGGTGTGCGCCGGCGTCGTGGCGCTTGGCGTACTGCTGAGCTTTTTCCGCCTGATGTTCGCCCGTCGCGAGCCGTCCTGCGTGCATCCGGCGGGGGAGCGCAATATCGAGGTTACCCTTGCGGCGCTTTCTTCGTGCGCCAGGGCTGCTGCCGAGCGCGACGACCGCGTGATGGTTGAGCATATCGAGGCCCGCGTCCAAGGCTCCGACGATTCGCACGTCCGTTTTAAGGTCGAGGCCATCGCGCTCGATGATAAGGACGTTGCCGCTCTTGCCACCTCGATGCAGCAGCGCATCGAGAAGGCCTGCGACACCATGCTCGGCACGCCGGGTACGACCGCGCGTGTCCGTTTTTTGCCGTCCAAGACTACCGTCCAGACCGTGGAGGTTTCCGGTGAGTGATACCAATCAAGATAAGACCGCTCGTACGCCGCGCCTGACGATTGACCAGAGCGCTACGCCGGCGAGCGAACCTGTTGATTCCAAAGCAGAGGCAACCGAGTTACAAGACGCGGTCGCCGACGATTTTGATGAGGCCATGGGTCTCATCAAGGGTACGGGGGCGGCTATCTGGAGCTATGCTGTGCGTCATCCCAACACCACGCTTGGAGCCGTCGCTGGTTTTGTGCTCGCCGTGCTGGTGCTCACGCTCGGCCTGTGGGATACGCTTGTCATTGCATTCTTTGTGCTGATCGGTGCCGTGATCGGCCAGATTCGCGATGGCGAGAACGGGATCGTCAACTTCTTCGGCCGTCTGTTTAGCGGCCGCTAGCATGTATTCAACCGCCGCGTGCGCGGTGGGCATAAGGAGGAACCATGGCTTTTAACACGAAGGTCGATGTGGCCGATACCGAGCTCGAGGCGGACGAGACCGTCGCCGCCGAGGCCGAGGACGTAACGCTCGAGGACGAGGCGCTCGTCGAGGCCGAGCCCGCCGACGATGCGGACGAGGACGATGAAGAAGCGGACGAGTCCGAGGACTCGCTGACCTATTCCAACGGCGTGATCGAGAAGATCGTCGCCATGGCCACCCGCGAGGTGCCGCACGTCCTAGGCATGAAGGGCAACCTCATGCACTTTGTGCAGGAGCAGTTTGGTGCCGAGAACCTGACCAAGGGCGTGACGGTCGAGGTCACCGATGACAACCGCGTGGTCGTCAACATCTCCGTCATTATCGAGTACGGCGCCTACGCGCCCGCGATTTTCGACGACGTTAAGGCGCGCGTGACCGAGCGTCTCGCTGCGATGACCGGTCTCGAGGTGGCAGGCGTCAACCTGCGCATCGAGGATGTCATCACCCCCGAGGAGTACGAGCACCGCACCAGCCAGCACGAATAACCTTCCAAAAAGGGACAGGTTTGTTTTGGCAGGTTTTATCTGCGAAAACATTAAACGGCCGACCGCGCAAGCAAAAGCGTGGCCGGCCGTTTTTGTACGCTCCCGATATAGTCATACCGCTCGTCTAACTAAGGGTTGCAATCCCCACGTTCCGCGTTACTCTAATGGGCGCATTGTTTCCAAATTGTTAACGAGGGGTTGCCGTAATGGCCGACGAGCACGAAACAGAAAGCAAGGCATGGGCAATTGAGGCCGCTGCGGCAGAGGCGGCGTCGCGTGCTGCCGAGGAGGTGCATCGTCCTCCCGTAGTGCCGATGGAGCGCGTGGTCGATCGCGATGTTATCGAGCGGGGCGAGCGCGCTGGTCGCAAGCGCAGCCAGGAGCCAGGTTTTCCGCGCTTTTTTGCCGAGCTCAATCTGGGCCTGATCCTCACGGCCTTTGCCATCGTCGCGTTTAAAACCCCTAATCACTTTGCTTTTGGCGGCACCTCGGGCGTGTCGGTCATTCTGTCCACGCTATTCCCGACCCTGCCCGTCGGCGTCTTTATGTGGATTATCAACGTGGTTCTCGTCGTTTTGGGCTTTATCTTTTTGGAGCGCAAGGCAATCCTGTGGAGCGTCTTCGCCTCGTTTGCGCTGTCCGCCTATGTTTCGCTGTTTGAGCTCTTTATTCCGACCGATGTCTCGATGACGGGCGATATGTGGCTCGACCTGTGCTTTGCCGTGATTCTGCCGGCGCTCGGCAGCGCCATTGTCTTTGACATCGGCGCCTCGACGGGTGGCACGGACATTCTTGCCATGATCCTCAAGCGCCGCACGACGCTTGAGATCGGCCGTGCGCTGCTGCTGGTCGATATCGGCATCGTGACCATCGCGGCCTTCTTGTACGGTCCGCGCGTCGGTCTGTACTGCGTGCTCGGCCTGTTTGCCAAGACGCTCGTGGTCGACAAGGCCATCGAGAGCATTCACCTGCGCAAAGTCTGCACGGTCATTTGTTCCGAGCCCCTTAAGGTCGAGGAGTTTATCGTCAAGCATCTCAACCGTACGGCGACTATCAGTCGCGGCTACGGTGCTTTCTCGGGCAAGTGCGTGACGGTGATCATGAGCGTGCTGAGTCGCCGCGAGGCCGTGCAGCTGCGTCGCTACGCTCGCGAGATCGATCCGGGTGCCTTTATCACGATCGTCGACAGCTCCGAGATCGTCGGCAAGGGTTTCCGCGGAACGAACTAACGCGGTCGAGCTCATCAAACAATCGAATAGCGCCCTGCGCATTGCAAATGCGTCATGTTGGAGTATTTGTCCCCACATTGGGTGATAATGATGCCAAAGACATCGTTTGCGATCCAGATGATTCGCTCAAGATACGAAGGGATGATTCTATGTTCTGCTCGCAGTGTGGCGCCCCCATGGGCGATAACGACAAGTTCTGCGGCGCGTGTGGTGCTCCTAATGCCGGTGCCGCTGGACCCGCTCCCCAGGGACAGCCTCAGCCCCAGCAGTTTGTTCCGCAACCGCCCGTGGCGAATGCGCCAAAGGGCTGTGTGGCTCAGGCGTTCCAAGATATGACCAAGACTCCGGGTGTGCTTCAGCGTGTATGCCAAATCGCGTTTTTGCCGGCGCTGATTTGCGTTGTGTCGGTGCTCGTGTTGTTTATTCCCGTTATTGGCGGCATTGTGGCTGCCATCGGCTTTTTGGCAGCTTGCATTGCGAGCGTGTGTGGTTCCGGCTTTGGTATCGAGTGGGGCCGTGATCTTTCGCTCAAGGTCGATGACGGCATGGACCGTCCACTCATGCGTTCCACGTCGTTTGGTCTCGGAGTCTTTTCGAGCGTTATCTCGGTCGTGCTCGAGGTTATCGCTGCCATTCCCGTTATCGGTGTAGTGCTTTCGCTGGTGGAGAGCGTGGTAATTGGCGCCGCGGGCTCGTATTCTTATTACGGCTCCTATGCGCTCGAGGCTGCGCTGTTTGGCTCGCTTGGCCTGCTTGTCCTGGCTATGATTGCCACGGCGGTCTTGGGGGTCTTCTTTAAGATGTTTGCCGACGTCGCCGTGATGCACTTTGCGGTGACCGGTCGTGTGGAGAGCGCGTTTTCGCTTGATAAGGTCTGGGCGGCCTTTAAGAACAATAAGACCAAGCTGTTCTGCGCTTCGTTCCTCCCCGAGTTTTTGACGGGTCTGGTCGCTAACGTTGTCACTTGGATTCTGACGTTCGTCTTTGGCACCATTGCCTCTGTCGGTATGTATAGCTACTACTACCGTCCTACGGCTATTGAGGCGCTTGTTACCGGCGGTGGCATTACGCTCGTATTGTTCTTGGTGCTGACGGCGTTTGTCACGGTATTTCTCACGGTCTTTGGCAAGATGCTCAAGCACCGTGCCGTTGGCTATTGGGTTGCGCGCTACGCAAGCGAGTGGGCCGACGAGGACAAGGACGACGTACTGACTTTTGTGCTGCCGTTTGAGAAGAAGTCTGCTCCGGCTGGTTTTAGCGCCGACGTAGCGCCCGTATCCGATTCCGCTGCGGCGCCGGCGCCTGCGCCCGAGCCTGCGCCTGAGCCTGAGCCTGAGCCTGAGCCCGCGCCCGTGCCTGAGCCCGAGCCCGCGCCCATGCCGGAACCGGAGCCCGAGCCTGCGCCTGAGCCCGAGCCTGCGCCAAGCTCCGACGAGGACCCGCAGGACGAGTAACCCTGCCACCTGCCATTTGGGGACGGGGTAGAAACGGTAGAAATAGCGCTTGACAAATAAGCGGGGACGGACGTGCCGAAGCGTCCGCCCCCGCTTTGATATCGCGATGCGGCTATGACTGCGAGATGGTCGTGGATCGACTACTCGTCGTGCTTCTCCTCGCGGCGAGCGGCGGCACGTGCATCGTGGATGCCCTTGATCGCGGCATGACGAGCCGTGCGGGCATCATGGATAGCATCGCGAGCCTCGGCGGACGTGGCCTTGGCAGAGCGCAACTTGGCGGCCAAGTCGGGGTTGGTTTCGGCGACCGCGGTGATCGCGGGGCCGTCGAGCTCCTCTTGGGTGGGCTCGGCCAAAAAGTCGATGGCATACTGGGCGGCCACCATGGAGCCCTTTGCCAGCACAGTCTCGTCGATCTTGTAGAAGCAGGAATGTTGGGCGTACGTGGCGCCAATCTTGGGGTTGCGCGTACCTACAAAGGCGAGCACGCCCGGTACGCGGCGCAGGTACTCCGAAAAATCCTCGCCCGAAAGCGTGCCGCGGTAATGGCCTTGGCCGGTGGGGCCCAAGCATTTGATTACTGCCTGGCGGCAGCGCTCGCTCGAGGCGGCATCGTTTTCGACCTTGTAGTTGGCGATGGTGTAGTCGGTGAGCTTTGCCTCGGCGCCCAAGGCGGCCGCGGTATGCTCCACGATGCGGCGCATGAGCTCCGGCATTTCCTCGTGGGTCGAATCGCCGTAGGTGCGCACCGTGCCGGCGAGGTAGGCCGTGCCGGCGATAACGTTGCGCGCGGTTCCGCCGTGCAGCTCGCCGACGGTAATGACGGCCGGCTCGTAGGGACTGATCTCGCGCGAAACGATGGTCTGCAGAGCGTTGACGATCTCGGCGGCAACCATAACGGCGTCGTGACCGCGCTGGGGCATGGCGCCGTGGCACGAGGTGCCGCGGACGTCGATGCGGAACCAGTCGGTATTGGCCATGCGCGGTCCGGGCTCGCAGCTCACGGTGCCGGCGTCGACCTCACTCCAGATGTGCGCGGCGTAGGCGCCATCGACGCCGTCGAGCACGCCCGTGCCGATCATGAGCTTGGCGCCCTGGCCGTTTTCCTCGCTGGGCTGGAAGACGATGCGGACTTCGCCGTGGATGTCGTCGGTCATATGGCGCAGGATTTGCAGCGTGCCGAGCATCATGGCGATGTGGCAGTCGTGGCCGCAGGCGTGCATGCAGCCCTCGTTGACGCTGGCAAACTCCTCGCCGGTCTGCTCGGTGACGGGCAGGGCGTCGATGTCGGCGCGCAGCAGGATGCGGCGGCGTGGCGTGCCGTCCTCGCGATAGGCGTCGGGCGCGGTGCCGCGAAGGGTCGCCACCAGGCCCGTCTTGAGGGGACGCTCGTAGGGGATATTCATGGCGTCGAGCTGGTTGGCGATGTCGGAGGTCGTGCGCTCCTCGGCAAGGCTCAGCTCCGGGTGCTTATGGAAGTGCCGGCGCTGCTTGATGATATAGGGTTCAAACTCGGTAGCGATATCTTGGATGGCTGCGGTGACGTCGTCAGCCGCTCGCACTTCGGTCGCCGCCATAATCTGCTGTGCCTTGGTCTTCGTCATGGTCGATTTGCTCCTTGCTGGGTTGATCGCAAAATCGTACAGGCTCTCTCCAGTATGCCACCTGCCGCTAGGGCTGGTAAAGTTGCCGTTTGCCGCTTGGGGTTTTGTTACAAGGGCGGGGGAGTACACTCGGGGGTGTTGAATTTCCTGCCAGAGATGGGGATGCCCATGCAACATATCGATCGGATTATCCGCTCCAAGAACGTCTTTACCGCGCAAGACGGTATCGATACCGCCCGCGAGCTGGCGATTGCCATCGCAGGCGACCGTATCGTCGCAGTCGGTGCGCCCGATGACGTGATTGCCGCCGCTCCTGCCGCCACGTTGGTTATCGACTACGGCGAGCAGTTTGTCTGCCCCGGTTTCCACGATGCTCATCTGCATTTCTTCCATACCTCGGTCGGTTCCTCGCCGTACATGCTCATGGATATGGGCACGTCCGAGGCGGCGCTGGTGCAACATGCGCTCGAGTTTTCCCAGGACCTGCCCGACGACGCTTGGGTTGTGACGCAGGGCTGGCGCGATTACCGTTGGGACCCGCCCGAGCATCCAACCAAGGCGTCGCTCGATGCGGCTTTTCCTGATCGACCCTGTGTTATGTACTCGGGCGACGGGCATACGTTGTGGCTCAACAGCCGCGCGCTCGAGGCACTCGGCGTGACGCGTGACAGCGAGCCGCCGGCGGGTGGCAGCTACGACAAAGATGCAAATGGCGAGCTCACGGGTATTGCTCATGAGGCTGCGGCCATGCAGCTGCTGCCGCGCTGTCTTGAGTGGCTGGGTGAGGACCGTATCGCGAGCGCGTATGCCGACCAAATGAAACGCATGGCCGAGCAAGGCATTACCTCGATTTGCGACATGTCGCTCATGCCCATGCCGGGCTGCGATTTTATCCGCGATGATGTCTACGACAAGCTACAGGCAGCCGGCAAGCTGGGCATCCGAGCCCATCTGTTCCCCACGTTGCTGGATGACCAATCGCGCTTAGAAGAACTGCAGACCCGCTACGCGAACAACGCGCTGCTCTCGGCACCGGGCTTTAAGCAGTTCTTCGACGGCGTGTCGAGCGAACACACGGCGTATCTCACCGAGCCCTATACCAATCCGCGCTTCCCGGGCGACCAGGGCCGTCTGACGGTTCCCGCCGAGCGCATGCGCAAGCTAGTTCTGGCGGCCGCGGAGCGCGGCCACACCGTGCGCATCCACGTCATCGGCGACGGTGCCATCCATGCCGCGCTCGATATCTTTGAGGAGGCGGCAGAGCTCTACGGCCTGCCCCAACACGGCCATAATACGCTTGAGCATCTGGAGAATCTCCTGCCCCAGGACATCGATCGCCTGCGCAAGCTCAACGTGATTGCCTCGAGCCAGCCCTGTCACATTACGCTCGACCCGGGCGGCCCCGAGCGCGATTTGGGCATGGAGCGCAGCCGCATCATGTGGCCGTTTGCAACCTATAAGCAGCGCGGCATTCGCCAAGCCTTCGGTACCGACAGCCCCATCACGCCTGTTACCAGCATGAACGTGCTCTACACGGCTATCACCCGCCAAGACCCCCGCAGCCACTGGCCCGAGGGCGGCTGGCTGCCGAGTGAGCGCATCGATGCGGCAACGGCCCTGCGCAACTACACCCTGGGCAGCGCCTACGCGGCAGGCGACGAGCAAAACCTCGGCAGCCTGGAACCCGGCAAATACGCCGACCTGGTAGTCCTGGACCAAAACCCACTCACCATCGACCCCCAAGAACTCCAAGCCACCAAAGTCCAAGCCACCTACCTAGCCGGCAACCTGATCTACGAGCGCTAAGTAATCATGTCTTACCGTTAAACGCGGCTCGGGCAGCTTATTTTGGGATGGCGCTCGAGCCACGTTTGCGTTTCGGTGGGGATCCGCCATGAGCGTCCCTGCTCTGTTGGATTTGGGCGCGGGGTTGAGGTGCTGCTGCTCCGTGCGTTCAATTTGGACATCAGCAGTGCAACCTCATGTGTTTTGCATACTTCACATTACAGATTGCATAAAAAGGCCGGGATGTTCTTTCTGGCCCTGATGTACCCCCGCCTGGGCCGTGCAAAAAACGGAGTATTCAGCACCGCGAGCTCTGCCGGTGCCGCTGCGGCCGAGTAACGTTACGGAGATTGACGTCATTTTGTGCTCCGGTGCGGCGTGAGGCATGCCTTTCTGTCCTGACGGGGTTTGCCTGCCGACCAAAATCGCCGGCCGAAGGCGTCCTTGGGACCAATATGGTGTGTCCGGCACGTATGCAGCCGTCCTAGTCTGCTGAATACTCCCAAAAATGCACGGTGCTCCCCAGGGGACCCGTGCGCGCAGCGAAAACCATGCACATGTCGCTATCCGCATCGCCATTTTGCTGCACTGACTTTTCTGAATGCCGGGCCCGAATTAGTTAACCTGCCTCCCGTGTGGCTCCGGAGGGGCGGGGCATAAGGTTTATCGCGAGTTCCGCACGAGCCGAAGGCCACTTAATGTGGCCTTCGTGCGAGCAGGACTGCCCGAGCAGGAAACCTTATGCCCCGCCCCTCCGGAGCCACACGGGAGGCATCGCTAAGTTATCCCCCGGCATTCAGAAAATCTAAGTGCCAAAAAATAAGATTTTTTGACTCCGTGTTGTATAACCCGCCATTCGTGGGTACCATTCAACGCGTACGCAAACAAAAAAGGGTTAATTCGCGCGGCATAACCGCGCGGCCCAAAAAGGAGGAAACAAGCATGTCGTCTTTGAAGCCGCTTGCAGATCGTGTTCTGGTCAAGCCCGACGAGGCCGAGCAGAAGACCGCTTCTGGTCTGTATATCGCCAGCAACGCCCAGGAGAAGCCGCAGCGCGGCACCATCGTTGCCGTTGGCGCCGGCAAGGTCAACGACAAGGGTGAGCGCATCCCCATGGACGTCAAGGTCGGTGACGTTGTCATCTATGGTAAGTTCGGTGGCAACGAGGTCAAGGTCGACGGCGAGAAGTATCTGCTGATGCGCGCCGACGACATCTACGCTGTCGTCGAGGCCTAGTCTCGTCAGAATCTCTGATTCGTCTTTGAACGCGCCCGCCGCATAGGACTCGGAAGCGGCGACGCGAGTCACATTTCTTTTGGAGGATTACCTACCATGGCAAAGAACATTACGTTCAACACCGATGCCCGCGCTAAGCTTGCCAAGGGCGTCAACACTCTGGCCGACGCCGTTACCGTCACCATGGGCCCCAAGGGCCGCTACGTTGCGCTGCAGCGCACGTTCGGTGCTCCGACCATCACCAACGACGGCGTTTCTGTCGCCAAGGAGATCGAGCTCGAGGACAACATCGAGAACATGGGCGCTCAGCTGGTGAAGGAGGTCGCCACCAAGACCAACGACACCGTGGGTGACGGCACCACCACCGCAACCCTGCTCGCTCAAGCCATCGTCAACGACGGTCTGCGCAACGTCGCCGCTGGCGCCAACCCGCTGGCCATCCGTCGCGGCATCGACAAGGCCGTCAACGCCGCCGTCGCCGAGATGAAGAAGCAGGCCAAGCCGGTCGAGACCAAGGAGCAGATTGCTTCCGTCGGTACCATCTCCGCCGGTGACCCCGAGGTCGGCGAGAAGATCGCCGAGGCCATGGAGGTCGTGGGCAAGGATGGCGTCATCACCGTCGAGGATTCCCAGACGTTCGACATCACCATCGACACCGTCGAGGGCATGCAGTTCGACAAGGGCTATGTCTCCGCTTACTTCGTCACGGATAACGACCGCATGGAGGCCGTGATGAAGGATCCGTACATCCTCATCACCGACCAGAAGATCTCCAGCGTCCAGGACATCATGCCTGTTCTCGAGGCTGTCCAGCGCGCTGGCCGTGGCCTGCTCATCATCGCTGAGGACATCGATGGCGAGGCTCTGCCGACCCTCGTCCTCAACAAGATCCGTGGCGCCCTCAACGTCTGCGCCGTCAAGGCCCCGGGCTACGGCGATCGCCGCAAGCGCATCCTGGAGGACATCGCCGTCCTCACCGGTGGCCAGGCTGCTCTGGACGAGCTGGGCGTGAAGGTCGCTGACATCACCGCTGATATGCTCGGTACCGCTAAGTCCGTCACCATCTCCAAGGACAACACCGTCGTCGTCGGCGGCGCTGGCTCCAAGGAGGCCATCGACGCCCGCATCGCTCAGATCAAGGGCGAGATGGAGAACACCACCTCTGACTTCGACCGTGAGAAGCTCCAGGAGCGCCTGGCCAAGCTCTCCGGTGGCGTTGCCGTCATCAAGGTCGGCGCTGCTACCGAGTCCGAGCTCAAGGAGATCAAGCACCGCGTTGAGGATGCCCTGCAGGCTACCCGCGCTGCTGTCGAGGAGGGCATCGTCGCCGGCGGTGGCGTCGCCTTCATGGACGCTGCTCCTGCGCTCGATGCTGTCGAGATCGACGACCCCGAGGAGAAGATTGGCGTCGATATCGTCAAGAAGGCTCTGACCGCTCCGGTCGCTACCATCGCCAAGAACGCTGGTTTTGAGGGCGCTGTCGTGGTCGACAAGGTTGCCGAGCTGCCCGCCGGCCAGGGTCTCAACTCTGCCAACGGCGAGTGGGGCGACATGATTGAGATGGGCGTCCTCGACCCCGTCAAGGTCAGCCGCGTCACCCTGCAGAACGCTGCTTCTGTCGCCAGCCTGATTCTCATCACCGAGGCCACCGTCTCCGATGTGCCCAAGAACACTCAGCTTGAGGACGCTATCGCTGCTGCTACCGCTGGTCAGCAGGGCGGCGGTATGTACTAAGGCCGACAAGGTCTAGAACTCCCACCGGGAATCCGGGGGCGTGACGGGGGCTTCTCTCCGGAACGTCCTCGGACATGCAAAGAGGCTCCGCATCGCGCTTCGCGCTGCGGAGCCTCTCTGCGTCCTGCGGAATGTTCCGGAGAGAAGCCCCCGTCACGCCCCCGGATTCCCTGCGTTTACGGCCTTGAGGTCGGCGTGGGCGGAGGACTTGGTTGTTGGGAATACGTGTCCCGGTCGCTGTTTCGCGGCTTTGCCGCGAAAGGCGCGCTACTTTGGGATGGGTGGGGAACGTGGTTGTTGTGGCAACTGATCCCCACCACAAATTACCCTCGGCATACTTGCGCGAACGATTGCTCGTGCTACACTTGCAAGTGCTGTTTCAGGGCGGGGTGGAATTCCCCACTGGCGGTAAATCGGGCGGTGCCAAAGGGGTGCCGCGGAGCAGGCGAGGCGTCTGCGACCGAGCCGATGAGTCCGCGACCCGAGCGTGTGTTGGTTCGCATGCCGGCTGAACTGGTGAGATTCCAGTACCAACGGTTAGAGTCCGGATGAAAGAGGCAGGTGATCTTATGTCTGAACAGTCGCAGCATATCCATTTTGAGAACACGAATAGGTGGAGCACCAAACAGCTCGTTACCATGGCGCTGATGTGCGCCTTGGGCGCCCTGTTTATGTATGTGCAGCTGCCCATCCTTCCTTCGGCGCCGTTTTTGACGTATGACCCGTCGCTGGTGCCGGCGATGGTGTGTGGATTTGCGTATGGCCCTGGCGCCGGCACTGCTGTTGCCGCTATGGCGATTGTTATCCATGCGCTTACCACGGGCGATTGGGTCGGCGCGCTTATGAACCTGGTTGCCACGCTGGGCTACATTCTGCCCGCGGCTATCGTCTACCAGAAGATGCATACCTATAAGGGTGCCGTGATTGGCCTAGCGCTCGGCGTCATTGCCGCTACGGCGTTGTCTATGGTCGCAAACCTTACCATTGGTGTTTGGTTCTGGTATGGCTCGGTCGATGTGATCGCCCCGCTCATGATTCCTGCCGTGCTGCCGTTCAACCTCATCAAGACCGTGCTCAATTCGGTGTTGACGCTGGCGGTGTACAAGGCGGTCTCTAATCTCATTACGCCCAAGAAGGACCAGGTCAAAGGCCGCGCATGATTGAGTGTCGGGGCGTTTCCTTTAGCTATGACGGTGCCACACCGGCACTCGACGGCATCGATCTGAACATCGAGGATGGCGAGTTTTTCTGCATCCTCGGCGGAAACGGGTCGGGCAAGTCGACGTTCGCCAAGCATTTGAACGCGCTGCTGCAGTCCGATACGGGAACGGTGCGCGTCAACGGCATGGACGCGTCCGATCCCGAGCTGGTCTACGACATCCGCTCGACTGCGGGCATGGTGTTCCAGAACCCGGATGATCAGCTGGTGGCGACGCTTGTCGAGGACGATGTTGCCTTTGGTCCCGAAAACTTGGGCGTGCCATCGGCCCAGATCGCGCAGCGTGTGCGAGATGTGCTGAAGGCCGTGGGCCTGGTGGGCTTTGAGCGCCACGAGACCCATGCGCTCTCGGGTGGCCAAAAGCAGCGCGTGGCGCTTGCCGGCGTGCTTGCCATGGAACCGCGCGTGCTCATATTGGACGAGGCTTCCTCGATGCTCGATCCGCGTGGACGCAAGGGCCTCATGAAGGCTTGCCGCGCGTTGCACGCTCGCGGCATGACCATCGTGATGATTACGCACTTTATGGAAGAGGCCGCCGAGGCCGATCGAGTCGCGGTGTTTCAGGCGGGGCGCGTTGCCATGCTCGGTACGCCCGAGGAAATCTTGACGCGGGCGGACGAACTTGCGCAGCTCAACCTGGACATGCCGGAGTCGTGCCGTTTGGGCATGGCACTTCGTGCGAAGGGCGTACCCGTTTGCGCGCAGGTGCGCGAGGCGGATATGGTTGCCGAGGTTGCGCAGGCCTATACCGAGCGGAGCGGGGCAGGCACTGCGGGGCAGCCTTCCGCGTCCCAGTTGGAAATCGCTGACGGCACTGTTCCGGTAGACAACGAGGGCAACGCGTCGGAGCCCGTCATCGAGCTATCCCATGTTTCGTACAGTTATTCGCTCAGTCCGCGCGAGCGTCGCCGCTGGCATAAGCGCTCGGCCGTTGCGGGCAAATCGAGCAAACAGGCTCTCTGGGGAAACGACCCCAGCAGCCCGTGGGCGCTGCGCGATGTATCGCTGACGGTGCGTCGCGGCGAGTTCCTGGGCTTAGCAGGTCATACCGGTTCGGGTAAGTCGACGCTGGTCCAGCATCTCAACGGTTTGATTCGCCCCCAGGAGGGTTCCGTTTACGCGTTGGGGCTCGACCTGGCAAACAAGAAAGATGCCGCCGCGGTTAAGGCCAAGGTCGGCGTGGTGTTTCAATATCCCGAGCGTCAGCTGTTTGCCGAAACCGTGACGCAGGACGTGGCGTTTGGCCCGCACAACCTTGGCTTGTCGCAGGCCGAGGTCGCGCGCCGCGTTGAGTCATCGCTCGCGCGCGTGGGCCTCGACTTGGCCACGGTGGGCGACAAGAGTCCCTTTGAGCTTTCGGGTGGCCAACAGCGGCGCGTGGCGTTTGCCGGCGTGCTTGCCATGGAGCCCGAGGTCCTGGTACTCGATGAGCCCATGGCGGGGCTCGATCCGGCGGCGCGCAGTGATTTCCTGGAGCTCATCGATCGACTTCACCATGGGGGCCTGACCGTCGTCATGGTCTCACACAGTATGGATGACCTTGCCAATTGCTGCGATCGTATTGTCGTGATGAACGAGGGCGCGGTGTTTGCTGAGGGCACGCCCGCTCAGGTTTTTGCGCATGCGGATGAGCTTAAATCAATCGGCTTGGGTGTTCCCGCTGCCCAGCGCATGGCGTTGGCGCTCGCGGAAGCGGGCGTGCCGCTGCATCGCAGCGGGCTCTATACGGTTGAGTCGTTGGCCGACGAGTTGGCAGATTTGCCGATCGGTCGCTCAGGCGGTTCTTCTAACGTCTCGGACAAGGCCAAATCCGAAACGGTCGCGCGAGAGGAGGGTTGCTGATGGAGGCGTTTTCGTTTGGCAGCTACTATCCGAGCGATAGCGCGATCCATCGCCTGGATCCGCGCACCAAGCTGCTCCTGGGCTTTGTGTTTTTGATCACGACGCTGACCGTCGGCGGCTTCCGCGGATTGGCCCCTGTCGCAATTTTCGTTGTGCTGATCTATGTCGTGTCCCGGGTGCCGGCTCGTCGCGTTCTGTCGTCGATGGCGCCGCTGCTGGCAATCGTCGTCGTGGTCGCGGTGCTCAACTTGTTTACCAATCAGAGTGGGCGCATCCTGTGGCAGCTCGGCTTTCTGCAGATAAGCGAGGGCTCACTGCGTTCTGCCGCCTTTATGGCGTGTCGCCTGACCCTGATGATGGCCGGCATGAGCGCCATTACGCTCACCACGCCTACGCTCGACCTCACCGCGGGCTTTGAGCGTCTGCTCGCACCGTTTGCGCGCGTGGGGCTCCCTGCGCATGAGCTCGGCATGATCATGGGCATCGCGTTGCGCTTTATGCCGCAGTTCGCCACCGAGATGAAGCAGACGGCGGACGCGCAGGCAAGCCGCGGTGCACGCGTAACGGGTGGCCCGCTCGGCGGCGTGCGTATGCTCGGCAGTGTGGCGATTCCACTGTTCACGGGCGTGTTCCGTCATGCCGAGACGTTGTCTGCCGCCATGGATGCACGCTGCTATCACGGCGAGCAGGGCCGCACGCGTCTGCATGCGCTTGCATTTCGCCGCGGGGATGCGCTGGCTGCGGTGGTGACGATGCTGCTGTTTGCGTGTGTCATCGTCGTCAACCTTCAACTTGTTTAGGCGCGATTCGAGCGCAAGAAAGGGGTCCCTATGACCGACAACGACCGCACAGCTCAGCTTGAGCGCGCCTGCTCGTATCTCAGGCGCATTCCGGCGTGGTATCTGGCCACGACCGATGTGGCCGACGGGCATCAGCCTCGCGTGAGGCCGTTTTCGTTTGCCATGGTCGATGAAGGTAAGCTGTGGTTTTGCACGTCGCGCGACAAGGATGTGTGGGCGGAGCTGAGTGCGAATCCCAAGTTTGAGCTCTCGGGCTGGAAGCCGGGGGAATGCTGGATCGTATTGACCGGCGAAGCCGCACTTGAGGACGACGCAGTTGCGAGCGACAAGGTGCGTCAAGCGGGTTTTAAGCACATGGTGGGCATCGGCGAGGAACACGAGAGTGCCAACGACGGCCGCCTTGCTTTCTTTTCGGTCCGCAACATTGCCGCGCGCTTCTGTGATATCGACGGCAGCGAGGAGCGCCTGGAGCTCTAGCGCGTCTCAAATTAACTACCCGTTCCGAATTAGCTAGCGCCAGGAGGACACATGGACGGATTGAATACGGTGTTGGAGTATCTGACGTCGGTGCCGGCATGGTATTTGGCGACGAGCGTTGACGGACAGCCTCATGTGCGTCCGTTTTCGTTTGCGCAGATCCAGGACGGCAAGCTGTGGTTTGTAACAGCGCGCACCAAAGATGTGTGGCAAGAGCTGCTGCAAAACCAGCGCTTTGAGGCCACGAGTTGGTGGCCGGGCCATGGCTGGCTCATCTTGCGCGGGCGTGCCGGCTTGGATGACCGGGCTTTAGGCGAAATGCGCGAAGCTGGGTGGAAGCATCTAGAGCGCCTGGGCGAGCACTATGAGGGGCCTAACGACCCCACGCTCGTCTTCTTTAGCGTCGAGGATCCCGAGGCTTTTATCTGCAATCACGACGAATGGGTGCCGGTCGAGCTCTAGCCAGCTGGCTCATCCTAACAACTTGGTTTTCGCATGGGCGGGCCCCGTATTGCCCGGCGCCGTTAGGAGCGCCGGTCAATACGGGGCCCGCTCCATTTGTCAATTCCTTCAAGCGAATGTGTCGGGAATGTTTCAATGCATGAATATGCAAGCCATTTACGTATTCATGCATCTTTTGGTGCTAAAGTTTCAACCCACTTCATAACGACCGTTGCGAAATGCGCATCGGTGCATAAATCGCAGACAAGGAGTCTGATATGTCTTTGAAGGTTGGAATCGTCGGCGCGGCTGGATATGCCGGCGCCGAGCTCATTCGCCTCGTGCTCGGTCATCCCGAGTTTGAACTTGTTGCCATTACGTCCAACGCCGATGCCGGCCAGCCGTTGTCTGCGGTGCACCCGAGCTTCACCGGCGTAAGCGATCTTGTCTTTACGACGCATGATGCCCCTGAGCTCAAGAACTGCGACGCGGTCTTTTTGGCCGTGCCGCACACGGCTGCCATGGCACAGGTGCCCGCGCTGCTTGCATCGGGCGTCTCCTGCTTTGATCTTTCGGCCGACTACCGTCTGAACGACGCGTCCGTTTTTGAGGCTTGGTATGCCGCCGAGCATACGAGCCCCGAGCTGCTCAAGACCCGTGCCTTCGGTCTGCCCGAGCTGTTCTGCCAGGACTTGGAGACCGCCGCATCCGACCATGCCGACGGCAAACCCGTGCTGGTCGCCTGCGCCGGTTGCTATCCCACCGCAACGAGCCTTGCCGCCGCGCCCGCCGTGCGCGCGGGCTGGGTGGCCGAGAACGGCCCCGTGATTGTCGATGCCATTAGCGGCGTGACGGGCGCCGGTAAGTCCTGCAACGCCCGCACCCATTTTTGCAGCGCCGACGAGAACTTGGAGGCCTACGGCGTGGGCAAGCATCGCCACACGCCCGAGATTGAGCAAATCCTTGGCCTGACCGATCGCGTCGTCTTTACCCCGCACCTGGCACCGCTCAAGCGCGGTCTGCTCTCCACGGTGACGCTGCCGCTCGCGCCGCAGGCTCTCGACACGCTGGCTCTTGAGGATGTCGTCGACCATTACAAGCAGTTCTACGCCGGTCGCACTTTTGTGCGCGTGCTCGATGCCGGCCAGCAGCCCAAGACGGCTTCGGTCGTCGGCACCAACGCTGCCCAGATTGGCCTCGCGCTCAACAAGCGCGCGGGCGTGCTGGTGGCGACGGGCGCCATCGACAATCTGTGCAAGGGCGCTGCGGGCCAAGCGGTCCAGTGCGCCAATATCGTCTTTGGCTTTGACGAGCGACGAGGCTTGCCCACAGTGGCGTGCCCGGTGTAGCACATTCGATTGTTAACGATTTGGTAGTCGGGCATCGAGTGGGGCGCCACTCTTAAGCTGGTTTCATGATCACGACTGGCATGGCGCACCAACCGATGTCCGTTTTTTGTTTGACATAAGGAGTCATAAAGACGATGAATACCGAGCTGTTTGATATCAAGATTCGCGCCGTCGAGGGTGGCGTTACGGCTGCGGCTGGTTTTAAGGCTGCAGGCATCCACGCTGGGTTCCGCAAGAATCCCGAGCGCTTGGATTACGCGCTCGTCGTGCCCGATAAACCCTGTCCCGGTGCCGGCGTGTTTACGACCAATCGCTTTTGCGCAGCGCCTGTGCAGGTGAGCCGCGCCAACCTGGGCGGTGTGGGCAAGGGCTATGGCATCATCGCCGGCGTTTCAATCAACTCCGGCAACGCGAATGCCGCCACGGGCGAGACGGGCCTTGCCTGCGCGCGCGAGACGTGCAACATCGCCTCGCAGGTCATCGGCTGCGAGCCCCAGCAGATTCTGGTTGCCTCCACGGGTGTGATTGGCCAGATTCTGTCGATCGACACGTTTGAGACCGCCATTCCTGCTGCCTACGAGGCGCTCTCCGCCCACGGTGGCGCCGATGCCGCTCGCGCCATCATGACGACCGACACGCACTCCAAGGAGTACGCCGTATCCTACGTCAGTGAGGCTGCGGGTCATGCGGGCAACGTCTATACGGTAGGCGGAATTTGCAAGGGCTCGGGTATGATCATGCCCAACATGGCCACCATGATCGCAGTTATCACCACCGATGCCCCCGTCGAGCCTGCGGCACTTCATGCCCTGCTGCTCTCGACCGTCAAGCAGACCTTTAACAAGGTAACGGTCGATTCCGACACCTCGACCAACGACACCTGCATCATGCTTGCCTCCGGCGCCGCTGCCGCAGATGCCGAGCCTATCGTTGAGGGCTCCAATGCCTTTGACGAGTTGGCATTTGCCGTGCACGAGGTGTGCGAGAGCCTGGCGCGCAATATCGCCGCCGATGGTGAGGGCGCATCCAAGCTTGTTACGGTCAACGTTACCGGCGCCGCTAACGACGAGGAGGCCGATATCGCCGCCCGTGCCGTTGCCAACTCGCCGCTCGTTAAGACCTGCATCGCCGGCCACGACTGCAACTGGGGCCGCGTTGCCATGGCGCTTGGCAAGTGCGGCGTGAAGTTTAATCAGGAAGACGTTTCCATCGACATGATGGGCATGCCTGTCTGTCGCGACGGTCTGACTGTTCCCTTTGACGAGGACGAGGCTCTACGACGTTTTGAGGCGCCCGAGATCGTGATCTCGGCCGACCTGGGCGCAGGCGACGCGGCAACGACCGTGTGGACCTGCGACCTCACGCATGAGTACATCTCCATCAACGGCGACTACCGTTCCTAGATTCCAGGCACGCTGCGCATCTTGCCGCGATTGCGGACAGCGGAGCACGGCGCGATAACGATACGAAAGACGAGGCAGACTATGAAATTCGCACGCGATTGTCGTTCGAGCGAATCCAACGAAGCAACCGCGCAGCTGCTGTTCGAAGCGCTGCCGTGGATTAAGAACCTGACCGGCAAGACGGTTGTTATCAAATATGGCGGAGCCGCCATGGTCGACGAGCAGCTGCGTCGCGACGTGATGAGCGACATCGTCCTGCTTAAGATCATCGGCATGCGCCCCGTTATCGTGCATGGCGGCGGCAAGGCTATCAACGAGGCGCTGAGCCACTATGACATCCCCGTCGAGTTTAAGAACGGCCAGCGCGTGACCACGCCGGCGACTATGGATATCGTGCGCGAGGTGCTGGGCGGCAAGGTTAACCAGGAGCTGGTTGTCGCCATCAACCACCACGGCAACCTGGCCGTGGGCGTGTCGGGCAGCGATGCTGGCACGCTCATCGCCGAGCCGCTCGACCCCGAGCTCGGTCGCGTGGGCAAAGTGACGCACGTTAACACCGACTATATCGAGCGCTTACTCGATAGCGAGTACATCCCCGTCATCGCTACCGTCGCGGCGGGGGAGGACGGCGGTTTCTTCAACATCAATGCCGATACCGCCGCCGGTGCCGTTGCGGCAGCGCTCCACGCGCACAAGGCGATCTTTTTGACCGACGTCGACGGCCTGTACAAGGACTTTAGCGATAAGGATTCACTTATCTCCAACCTGACGCTCGACGAGGTCAATGAGATGCTCTACGGCGGCGAGGTCGATAAGGGCATGATTCCCAAGCTGCGCGCGGCCGTCGATGCGCTTGCCGGCGGCGTATTTCGTGCCCACATCATCAACGGCACCACGCCGCATTCGCTGCTGCTGGAGCTGCTGACCGATGCCGGCGTCGGCACCGTGATCCATTCCACCGAGACGGCCTACGAGTTCGATACGCATCCGCATCCGCTTTCGACCTTTGCGGCGCGTCTGGCCGAGAACCTCGACGAGGTCGAGAAGCTCCAGACGGTCTAGCTGACCGCAGTCGCCCAATTCCTGCACCCATAGGCCTGCGCCGTCCGGCGCTCAACGAAAGGCATTCCATGTCACTTGCAGCTCAGCAATCGCTTGAATCCAATTACGTTATGCATACCTTTGGCCGCTCTCCGGTCGAGTTTGTCGAGGGTCACGGCATGAAGCTCACCGGCGACGATGGCCGTGAGTACCTCGACTTTCTTGCCGGCATCGGCGTGTGCAGCCTAGGTCATGGTGACCCGGCCGTGCTCTCGGCGCTCGAGGCACAGACCAAAAAGCTCATGCATGTCTCCAATTACTTCTACATTGAGCAGCGCGGACAGGTCGCGGCGCTGCTGTCCAAGCTTGCTAACGACGACGTAGATGGTGCGCGCGTGCTTGCCGATGCCATTGCCGCCGGCGATGAGACCACGGCAGCTGCTCTTGGTGCCCCGGCTGCGGATGAGCAGGTTTGGGAGACCTTCTTTGCCAACTCCGGCGCTGAGGCCAACGAGGGCTCGATGAAGCTCGCGCGCCTGTACGCCAAACGTGCCGGTAACGGCGGCAACACTATCGTGTGCATGCGCGGCGGCTTCCACGGCCGTACGCTCGAGACCATTGCCGCCACCATGCAGGATTGGCTGCAGGATAGTTTCCGCCCGCTGCCGGGTGGCTTTGTGGCCTGCACGCCCAACGATATCGATGAACTGCGTGCGATCTTTAAGCAGCTGGGGAGCGAAATTTGTGCCGTGATGCTCGAGCCGATCCAGGGTGAGAGCGGCGTGCACCCCATGACCGAGGAGTTTATGGCGGCAGCGCGCGACCTGGCACACGAAGTGGGCGCCGTGCTTATCGCCGACGAGGTCCAGTGCGGCATCTTCCGCTCCGGCAAGCCGTTTGCATTCCAAACCTATGGCGTGGAACCCGACATCATGAGCCTTGCCAAGGGCATTGCTGATGGCGTGCCCATGGGTGCCGTCGTGGCAAAGAAGGAGATTGCCGACGTGTTTAAGCCGGGCGACCACGGCTCGACCTTTGGCGGTAGCTGCTTGGCCATCGCGGCGTGTGCCGCGACGCTCTCCGCGCTCGTGCACGGCGATTATGCCGACCATGTTGCCAAGGTAGGCGCCTATATGGAGGCAAAGCTCGCCAAGCTGCCGCACGTGACCGAGGTGCGTGGCCGCGGCTTGATGCTCGGCTGTGATCTGGATGATGCCGCGGGCGACGCGCATGATATTGTTGCCCGCGCGCTGGCCGCCGGTGCCGTGATTAACGCTACAGGTGCTCATACGCTGCGTTTCCTGCCGCCGCTCGTCTGCGAGGAATCCGACGTGGACAGTCTGATCGAGATCCTGTCGGACGTTTTGGCCTAACACAGCGAAATAACTTAACTTTGACCGGGTTCCGGACTGCGGACGTGCCCTATGTGGCATGATTCAGCGGTCTGGAGCCCGTTTTGCCTTAGATTTGCTAAGGCGGGGAGACCTGCTGGTCAAAAAACATCAAATATGAGTACTGTTATCGATTTGGTAGCAGCAATTTTGGACTAATAAGGCCAGATAGCTAGTCGAAATGGCGATGAATGTACGATTTTGATCCAATTGTTAGTCCTTATAATGGACATATGTTGCGTAACTTAAGCAAATACTATCTTTTGATATGTTGTAAGCAAGGTAGCAGTACTCATTTTTGCCATTTTCTGGCCACGGCCTTTGTGACAGACGTGCTGGTGGGTTCGAATCCCATGCGCTGGGCCTGAAAAAAGGAAAGGCCTCCATCGCTGGGGGCCTAACAATTCAGTGGTGGGCGATGAGGGATGTCGCGTGCGGCTGACGCCGCCCGCTCTCGCTTCGGGCCTACGGCCCTCGCGTGCTGCGCTGGAAAACGCTTCGCGTTTCCTCAGCTCCGCACCCTTGCGGGTTCGAATCCCATGAAATGGGCCCAAACAAAAAACGGTCCCCTTTCGAGGACCGTTTCCAAATCAGTGGTGGGCGATGAGGGATTCGAACCCCCAGCCTTGTGCGTGTAAAGCACCTGCGCTAACCGTTGCGCCAATCGCCCGTGCGGAGAGAGTATAGCAAAACAATCGCCTCATTCATCTCATATCCATTAAAGGTAACCGTCGCGTGTCACAGCGGAGCTGATTCAGTTGAGATTGCCTGAACATTCCGCCCCTCTTTACGCCCTCGGGTATACTCAAAAGCTACTGATTCGATTTGATGCCCAGCAACAGCAGAGGGGATAGTATATGTGCGGTTTTGTCGGTTTTGTCGGTGGGACGGATAACCAATCCGAGGTACTCACCAAGATGATGGACCGCATCGTCCATCGCGGTCCCGACATGGGCGGTCAGTTTATCGACGGCCGCGTTGCCCTCGGCTTCCGCCGTCTGTCGATCCTCGACCTGACCGAGGCTGGCGCCCAACCCATGGCCAACGAGGACGGTAGCGTCGTCATTGTCTTCAACGGCGAGATCTACAACTTCCAAGAACTCCGTTCCGAGCTCGAGGCCAAGGGCTACAAGTTCCACTGCGGCGCCGACACCGAGAGCCTCCTGCACGGCTACGAGGAGTGGGGCGAGGCAGTACTCGATCGCTTGCGCGGTATGTACGCCTTCGTCATCTGGGACAAGAAGAAGAACAAGCTTTTTGGCGCCCGCGATATCTTTGGCATCAAGCCGCTCTACTACTATCCCATGGCCGATGCGGGCGACGGCGCTCCGGGCGTGCTCTTTGGTTCCGAGATCAAGAGCTTCCTGGACTACCCGCACTTCCACAAGGCGGTCAACAAAAAGGCCCTGCGTCCGTACATGACGCTGCAGTATTCGGCAACCGAGGAGACCTTCTTCGAGGGGGTCTACAAGCTGCCGCCGGCGCACTACTTTACCGTCGATATCCCGACCGGCAAGATGAACATCGAGCGCTACTGGGATTGCGATTACTCTGCCGTCGAGAAGCCGTTCGAGGAGTACGTCGACGAGCTGGACGAGGTCGTGCACGAGAGCGTCGAGGCCCATCGCATCGCCGACGTCAAGGTCGCGTCGTTCCTCTCCGGCGGCGTCGACTCCAGCTACATCGCCGCTTGCCTCATGCCCGACAAGACCTTCTCGGTGGGCTTCGATTACAAGAATTTCAACGAGACTAACTACGCCAAAGAGCTTTCCGATAAGCTCGGCGTCGAAAACGTTCGCAAGATGATTACCGCCGACGAGTTCTTCGGTGCGCTCGAGGACATCCAGTATCACATGGACGAGCCGCAGTCCAACCTGTCTTCCGTGCCGCTGTGGTTCTTGGCCGAGATGGCCCGCAAGGACGTCACCGTCGTGCTTTCGGGCGAAGGCGCCGACGAGCTCTTTGGCGGCTACGCCTACTACGAGGACACGGTCCCAGTCCGCAAGTACAAAAAGATGGTGCCGCTGCCCATCCGTCGCGCGCTCGGTAACCTGGCGCTGCATATGCCGTACTTCAAGGGACATAACTTCCTGGTCAAGGGTGCCGAGATCCCCGAGAAGTCGTTCCTGGGACAGGCTCTGGTATGGCCGGAGCGCGAGGTCGACGACGTGCTCAAGCCCGAGTACAACACCGGCGATGGCGCCTTCGAGCTTGCCGCTCCCATCTATGCGCGCGTGAAGGGTCAGCCCGAGCTGGTCAAGAAGCAGTACCTGGACATGAACATGTGGCTTCCGGGCGACATTCTGCTCAAGGCCGACAAGATGTGCATGGCGCACTCGCTGGAGCTGCGCGTGCCCTTCCTGGACCGCAAAGTCATGGAGTTCGCCGAGCACATTCCCGACCGCTACCGCATCAACGAGAACGGCAACAAACAGGTACTCCGCCACGCTGCCAACAAGTCGCTGCCCGATGAGTGGGCCACCCGTCCCAAGGTGGGCTTCCCGGTGCCGATTGTCTACTGGCTGCGCGAGCAAAAGTGGTACGACTATGTCAAGGAGTACTTCACCGCGCCGTGGGCAAGCGAGTTCTTCGATACCGACGAGCTCATGCACCTGCTCGATCTGCACTTTGCGGGCAAGGGCGATTTCCAGCGCAAGATCTATACGCCGCTCGTGTTCCTGGTGTGGTACAAGCGCTTCTTTATCGACGAGGACCAGCCCGCTGTTCAGGCTGCCTAGCCTCGGCTTACGAACGCCTGCGCGTAACGGCTCCTCCGGGAGCCGTTTTTGCGTGGGTGCGTTTCAGTTACTATAAAAACCGTCCCTGCCAAATGGCTGAGAAAGGTGAAAGATGCACCATTCGGATTCCGCGACCGTGACCACGGTCGATACGCTTGCCAAGCTTCTCGATGTGTGCGGCGAGCTGCGCGCATCAGAGCAGGTTGACGAGCGTGCCGTGACCGGCTGCTCGTTTGATTCGCGCGCGGTCTCGGCAGGTGACGTGTTCTTTTGCAAAGGTGCTGCCTTTAAGCCCGCGTTTTTGAGCATGGCGCTCGATGCGGGTGCCGTCGCATTTGTGTGCGAAGAGTCGCTGGTCGAGTCTCTGGAGCCGCTGGCGCAGGAGAGCGGTGCTGCGATGCTGGTTGTTGATAGCGTTCGCACGGCCATGGCCCTGTTGCCGCCGGAGGTCTACGACCGTCCCGACCACGACGTCAAGATCGTGGGCATCACCGGTACCAAGGGAAAGACCACGGCCGCTTTTATGCTCCAGTCGATTATCAAAGCGGCGGGCGAGTCCTGCGGCATGATCGGCTCGGTGAGTACCGACGATGGTATCGAGTGCTACGAGAGCACCAATACCACGCCAGAGGCCCCCGAGGTCTGGCGCCATATCGCCAACTGCCGTGAGTCCGGTCGCCAGTCCATGGTCATGGAGGTCTCGAGCCAGGCGCTCAAGTACCAACGCGTCGAGAATCTGCCGTTTGACGTGGCGTGCTTCCTCAACATCGGGCGTGACCACATCTCGCCGATCGAACACCCCACGTTTGAGGATTATTTTGAGAGCAAACTCAGGATCTTTGACCAGGCAAAGACCGCCGTGGTGAATCTGGGCACCGAAGAGGTTGACCGTGTGCTGGAGGCAGCGTCGACGGCCGAGCGCTTGGTGACCGTTGGCGTCGAGCATCCCGAGGCAAGCCTGTGGGCAAGCGATGTCCGCGTGGTCGGCTTTAACATCGAGTTTAACCTGCATGGCCTGTGTGCCGACGAGTCCGAGGCGGGGGAGAAGATCCTGCTGGGTATCGCGGGAGACTTTAACGTGGAGAACGCGCTGGTCGCTATCGCCGCTGCGCACGAGATCGGCATCGGTATCGATGCCATCAAGAAGGGCCTCTCCAAATTGCGCGTGCCGGGCCGTATGGAGGTCGTGGAGTCGAAGGACGGCCGCGTGATCTGCGTCGTTGACTATGCGCACAACCAGCTTTCGTTCCGTTCGCTTTTCTCGTCGGTCAAGCGCGCGTTTCCCACTAGTCCAGTCATTGCAGTGTTTGGCGCTGCCGGCGGCAAGGCGCAGGAGCGCCGCGAGCAGCTTCCGCGCGAGGCCGCACCATATTCCGACCTGATGATCTTTGCCAACGAGGACCCGGCTCACGAGGACCCGATGAAGGTCTGTCGCGAGCTTGCCGAGCATGTTCCCGACGATACGCCGAACGAGATTATCCTCGATCGCGAGGCTGCCGTGCGCGCGGCGTTCAAGGCGGCGCGCGAGGAATACGTCAACCCCGATGCTCCCACCATTGTCTTGCTGCTGGCAAAGGGTGACGAGGAGCTCATGCACGTGGGTGACGAGTTCGTGCCTATCGAGAGCGACCTTTCGTTGGCCAATCGCCTGATCGATGTTACCCAGTTTGACTAATGAACCATGATGGCGGCGGCGCCCTGAGTGCGCTGTCGCCATAAGCGTGTTCCCTCAATCAAAACATGCCGTCCAAGTCCAAACCCTTCTACGTAAACGGAGTAACCATGTCCCACAACACCCTGCCGACCGTTGCCGAGCTTTCGGGCGAGATGCGCGAGCGCTTGGCCAAGGTCAAGTACGTCTTTACCGACCTAGATGCCACGATGCTCGCACCCGGCTCGTGCGTGCTGCGCGACAACGACGGCAACCCCTCGACCAAACTCGTCGAGGCCGTCGTGGCACTTGCCCGCGCTGGTATTCAGGTGGTTCCCACCTCGGGCCGCAACCGCACCATGATCCACGAGGATGCGCGCGTGCTCGGCCTCAATTCCTACATCGGCGAGATGGGTGGCCTGATCATGTACGACCTCAAGGCCAACGATTGGGAGTATCTGACCGGCGATATGCCCTACGACCCCTCTTGCGGTCTCACGCCGCACCAGGTGATCGAGCAGACCGGCGTGTGCGAGAAGATCCTCGCCCGCTGGCCGCACAAGATCGAGTACCACAACGACATGTCGACCGGCTACAAGTACCGTGAGGTCACCGTCGGCATGCGCGGCGATGTGCCCGACGATGAGGTCCAGGCCATCCTCGACGAGGCCGGCTGCGGTCTGGTCTGGGCTTGCAACGGCCATCTGACTCACCTGTCCAAGCCGACGACGCTTGAGCTTAATCGCGTCGAGGACGGCCGCGCATTCAACATCAACCCCGCGGGCCTCAACAAAGGCGTCGCCATTGCGCGCTTCTGCGAGCACCTGGGGATCGAGCGCGAGGAGACGCTCGCGCTCGGCGATTCCGAGTCCGACTTCTACATGGCCGATCACGTGGGCACGTTCTGCCTGGTCGAGAATGGCCTGACGAGCGCCGGCGCGCCCGAGTTCCTGGCTGCTTGCGAGAACGCTTTCGTTACGCGCGGCAAAATTGTCGACGGTTGGGCGGCGACGGCAGAGCTGCTGGTCGCGGCGCGTTCGTAGCGCGTCGCCGCCGCACTTGGACATGTCTTTTCGAGAGAGACTGGTGAGGTAATGTCCGATATCGAGAATCCGGCAGGCGACACGCGCCCGATTGGCGTGTTCGATTCTGGTTTGGGCGGTCTGACGGTTGCGCGCGCCATCGCGACGGCGCTGCCGCATGAGTCCGTCTACTACTTCGGCGACACCAAACGCTGCCCCTACGGCACGCGCACGGAGGATGAGGTGCGCTCGTTTGCGTTGCAGGCGGGCCGTTGGCTGTCGAAGCACGACGTCAAGATTATGGTCATCGCCTGCAACACGGCGACAGCTGCGGCCTTGCGTCTGGCCCAGCAGGTGCTCGACGTTCCCGTGATCGGCGTGATCGCGCCGGGTGCCCGTGCGGCAATCAACAGCACCCGCACGCGTCGCGTGGGCGTGCTCGCCACCAACCTCACCATTCGCTCGGGCGCTTACACGCGCGCCATTCAGGACCTAGATGCCGGCGTCGACGTATACGGCTGCCCCGCCTCGAGCTTTGTCGAGGTTGTCGAACACGAGCTCGCCTCGGGTGCGCATCTGCAAGAGCAGTGGCTTGAGAACGAGGACATCTTCGATACGCCTGCCGTGCGTGCGCTGGTGGGTGCCACGGTTGAGCCACTGCGCGACCACGGTATCGATACCGTGGTGCTCGGCTGTACGCATTTTCCGCTGTTGGTGGGACCTATCCGCCATGCGCTGGGGCCTGGGGTACGCGTCGTGAGTTCCGCCGAGGAGACCACGCGCGAGCTGACCGATATCCTCATGCGCCGCGAGCAGCTGGCGGGCGACGCCGCTGAGCCGCAGCATCGTTTTGCCACGACGGCCGATAACATTGCCGAGTTTGCGGTGGCGGGCAGCTTTATCTTTGGTCAGCCGCTCAAGAGCATTGAACATATCGATATCGACGAACTGAAATAGATATAAGGTCACCGACCAAAGACCCACCTTCACCTTTTGCCGAAAGGATCTTTCTATGGAGTACATGCAGGTCAACCGCGCCAACGGCCGCGCCGCCAACGAGTTGCGTCCCGTTAAGCTCACCCGTGGCGTCATGAAGCACGCCCACGGTTCGTGCCTGGCCGAGTTCGGCGATACGCGCGTGCTGTGCGCTGCCACCATCGAGGAGGGCGTGCCGGGCTGGCGCAAGGGCGCCAAGGCCGGCTGGGTGACCGCGGAGTACGCCATGCTGCCGGCGTCGACCGGCAAGCGCTGCAAGCGCGAGCACGCCAACCGCAAGGGCCGCTCCATGGAGATTGAGCGCCTCATTGGCCGCAGCCTGCGTACCGTCGTCAACATGAAGGCGCTCGGCGAGTACACCGTCACCGTCGACTGCGACGTGATCCAGGCCGATGGCGGTACGCGTACGGCGAGCATTACCGGCGCCTGGGTGGCGCTGCACGACGCCCTCGCCATGTGGGTCGAGGCAGGCAAGATCGAGCGCATCCCGCTTACCGGCCAGGTGGCTGCCATCTCCATGGGCGTTGTCGACGGCAATACACTGCTTGACCTCGATTATTCCGAGGACAGCCACGCCGAGGTCGACATGAACCTCGTCGCTACCGACACCGGCGAGATGATCGAGCTCCAGGGTACCGGCGAGCAGGCGCCCTTTGACCGTACGCGCCTCAACGCCTTGCTCGACCTGGGCGACAAAGGCATCGCCGAGCTCATCGAGCTCCAGCGCCAAGCCCTCGCCTAACCTGCCAAAAAGGGACAGGTTTATTTTGGCAGGTTTTATCTGGGAAAACGTCGAAGTATAAGACTGCCGTTGATTGAGAGGGGAGAGGCGGAGGCCCTCGTCGCCCTCGGCGCGGCATTGCTATAGAGACAAGGAGACCACTCATGGCACTTGAGAAGATCGACATCGACACCCTCGACCCGGCGGCGACCATTGTCGTGGCAACGGGCAACGCCCATAAGCTCACCGAGATCGAGGCCATTTTAGGCAAGGTCATGCCCGAGGTTCGCTTTGTGGCGCTCGGCCAGCTGGGCGATTTTGAGGACCCCGAGGAAAACGGCACGACGTTTTTGGAGAACGCCATCATCAAGGCGCAGGCTGCGGTCGAGGAGACGGGCCTTATGGCCATCGCCGACGACTCCGGCTTGGTCGTCGATGCGTTGGACGGCGAGCCGGGCGTGTATAGCGCGCGCTATGCGGGCGTGCACGGAGACGATGCCGCCAACAACGCCAAGCTGCTCGTTAACCTGGAAGGCGTGGCGGACGAGGACCGCACCGCGCGCTTTATGAGCGTCGTTGCGCTTATCGACACGGATGGTCTGGTCACCTATGGCGAGGGCGCCTGCGAGGGCGTTATCGCACACGAGGGCCGCGGCGATCACGGCTTTGGCTATGACCCGCTGTTCCTGCCGGTCGACACGCCGGGCAAGACCATGGCCGAGCTGACGGCGGACGAGAAGAACGCCATCAGCCATCGTTTCCACGCGCTCGAGCATCTGTCCGCCAAACTGACGGGCGAGGAGTAGGCCGTGCGTGCGGTGGTGCAGCGCGTACTCAACGCCGGCGTGACGGTCGACGGCGAGTGCGTGGGCAAAATTGGGCGCGGCTATCTGGTGCTGCTGGGCGTGGGCCACGGCGACACGCGCGCCGAGGCCGATAAGCTGTGGGGCAAGCTCCGCGGCTTGCGCATTAACGAGGACGAGAACGGCAAGACCAACCTGGCACTTGCCGATGTCGACGGAGAGGTGCTCGTGGTCTCGCAGTTCACGCTGTTCGCCGACTGCCGCCACGGCCGCCGTCCGTCGTTTACCGATGCAGGCGCCCCCGATGTTGCCAACGAGCTCTACGAGTACTTCCTGACGCTCGTTCGTCAAGATGTCGAACACGTGGCGCACGGCATCTTTGGCGCCGATATGAAAGTCGACCTCGTCAACGACGGCCCATTCACCATCGTCTTGGACACAGACAACCTTTAGGTTACGCGGTTTTACCAAACCGCGTAACAACTGGTCATGCGAGGTTGTCGTCTGGTACGTATTTGGGACGGGGCTTATTTAGCTACTTGCGCATGGCCACGGCAGGGTGCTATAGTATTAGAGTTTTGTCTATCTTAGGGGTATTATCCCCTTTTTGAATTGCACCTTCTGGAGGCCCTGTTCATGGAAGAGATGGAAGTCAATCACGTCGACGACATCCACGAGAAGCTGACCGATATGGTGGGCGATCGCGTTAAGGTGAAGGCCAACATGGGCCGCACCCGCGTCGTCGAGCGCATGGGCACCATCAAGAGCGTCCATCCGGCAGTCTTTATCGTCGAGGTCGACGAGCGCCGTGGCCGCAAGTCGCGTCAGTCCTACCAGTATATTGATGTTCTCACCGGCCAGGTCGAGCTGTTCGACCCCGAGAGCGGCGAGCACATTTTTACCCCGCTCGGCAATCAGCTCGAGGAGCACTAGCGGTGACCGATTGGTCCCTGACCCTTTCCGCGCCGGCAAAGATCAACCTCTATCTGGGGGTTCATACCGAGCGTGACGACCGCGGCTACCATAAGGTCGATTCCCTGATGGCAGCCGTCGGTCTTGTCGATACCGTGACGGTTACGCCGGCACAGGCGCTGACCGTCCAGACGATTCCGACATCCGACTTTCCCATGCAAAAGAATACGGCGTATCGTGCTGCGCTCGCTATGGCCGAGCATTATGGTCGTGAAGCCAACGTCTGCATCACGATCGAGAAGTGCATCCCGTTGTGTGCTGGCCTGGGCGGTCCTTCGACGGATGCCGCGGCGGTCATTGTCGCCTTGGCGGAGCTCTGGGGCATTGATCGCGCCGACCCCGCGCTCGACGACATTGCGCGGGGCATTGGTGCTGACGTCCCGTTCTTTTTGCACGCGAGTCCTGCGTTCTACGTAGGTGGGGGAGACGTGCTGGCAACCGAGTACCCCGCACTACCCGCGACACCCGTCGTGCTGGTCAAGCCGCGCGAGGCAAGCGTTTCAACAATTGAAGCCTATCGACGTTTTGACGAGACCCCAGCGCCTGCGGACAAGCCCGGAGCGATCGCATCTGCCCTTCGCTCGGGAGACGCAGAGGCGGCCTACGCGCTCGTCCACAACAACTTGGGAGTCATTTCCGCGCAGATGGAGCCGCGGATTCAAACGGTGCTCGACTGGCTCCGTTCACAGGACGGTACCATTACCGCAAACGTGTGCGGTTCGGGTGCCTGCTCGTTTGCCATTTGCGATACTGCCGCCACGGCAGTCAATCTTGCGGCAGTCGCTCAACAAAACGGCTGGTGGGCTTATGCAACGGAGCTCGTTTCCGACACGGTTCGCATTGAAGCGCCAAAGAAGTAAAAATTTCTCTGGCACACGACGGAAATCTTTGTTACTATAGTCGAGCTAACGGGTT
>CALBOJ010000049.1 GCA_937896835.1 uncultured Collinsella sp. | reverse complement strand
AAGGCGGGGCCGAGGCCGCCTCGATCAATTTGCGAAAGAATCTTGACGGTACCGATATCCTCATCGAGAGCAACACCGACAGCATGGGCGTCATCTTGGAATGCCAAGGCCGCTCCGCCCACGATGGCGAAGCCGCAAGTCTCTCCGATGCCAAGCGCACCACCGCCCTCACAAGCATGGGCTATGACGTTATCCAGATAACCTATGAGCAAATCAAAGACACGAAGAGCTTTAACAACATCGCCGAACTCATCCATAAAAAGGCAGGGCTCCCCTACATCCCAAAGACCGATCAGGAACGCACCACCGAAGATGCCCTGCGGCGGGAGCTATTGGTCGATTGGGATGAGCTGTTCGCCGTCATGCCGGCCAGCTAGCAGCTAGTGATCAGAGGGACTGCGGGGACGTCAGAAGCGGCAACGCGAGTCGCAAAGCCCACCTCGGTCAGCTCGATGACCTCGGTAAACGTTGCATCGAAAAACTCCTCAGTTAGCAGGCGGTATGGCGGATGATCGGGCTCACCGGGGTTTTCGCGCACAATCTCGTGCATAACGCCGATGGTCTTGAGCACATACTCCTTATGGATGGGATACTGCCCAAAACGTGCCGCAGCGGTATACAGACGATCGGTCGCACGCGGGATGGAAACAATGCCGAGCGTCTTACCAAACCAGTCAAAATCGCCCTGCTTTTTAATGCGGAATTCCTCGCACGGCTTGCCGCCGTGCGCCTCCAGGTACTGATTCACGCGCGTATTCCATACGGTATCGGCCACCAGATGCGACCAGACGCCCAGCGTTAAATCGAGCAGCGACTGCGCCACATCTTCGGACGCAAGCGAGAACTCACAGGCGCCGGGACCGGCAACCGGCTCGGCATCCTTGTAGCGCTGGGGATAGTGCACGCGGTTCAGTCGCTCGCGCTCCTCGATAATCGAGGTCGCCGCGGCTGGCGCACCGGTGGGCGAACTTTTAAGCAGCGGCGTCACATAGGTATCCCAGAACTCGTGCTCGCGTGGTTTGGGGATAGGCTCGGGCTTAGCAAAGTGCGTGATGCGGTACGGGATGGGATCGGCAATGCCGGGAACCATGTAGCCCACAAAGATGTCCGGAACCACGCAGCCAAACAAAAAGGCATTGCGGTCGCGCACGCTATCGGCAAGCACGCTAGCACGTGTCAGCAAGCGCTCCGTTTGAGCGATATGAATGTTCCAGCTTGGCATAGCCACCCCCATAAAAAACCTGGATAACTATACCATCACGGCAAAGCCGCGCGGGCGGCTACGCATCCTCTACGCAGCAACTATTCCGCAGCACCGCTCTCGGTTCCATACGACGGCGAAGGCGCCTCGACCACATGGTGATATCGATCGATATAGATGGCACGGGCCCCCAAGCGGCGCACCAAATCTTGATGGTGCGTACTCATCAAAACCGTCTTACCGGCAGCAACGTAGGCCAGCAAAAAGTTGACTACGATGTCGCACGAGTCCTCATCGAGCCCGTTGGTGGGCTCATCGAGCACTAGGATATCGGGGTTCATCGATACGACTGCCGCCAGCGCAACGCGCTTCTTTTGCCCGCCCGAAAGCTGATAGGGCGAGGCATCGACCAGATCGGCAACCTGGAACAGCTCCATGGCATCGCGGACGCGGCGCTCGATCTCGTCTGTCGGCAGCCCCATCTGCGCGGGACCAAAAGCAACTTCCTCGCCCACCGTGGCACAGAACAGCTGGGCGTCGGCATTCTGGAACACAAAGCCCACGCGCTGATGAAAACGCTGAGCGGCTGCGGAATCCTTGAGATATGCCGCATCGACCACGCGCCCATCGAACAGGTACGCACCCGCGTCCGTGAGCTCAAGGCCGTTAATAAGGCGCATGATCGTCGTCTTGCCACAACCGTTAGGACCAAGCAGGGCAACGAGTTCACCACGATCGACCTGCAGCGAAACGCCGTCGACCACCGTATGCCCCGTATATGAGAACACCACGTTGCGCAGCTCGATGAGCGGCGCGGCCTCGCCGCCCGCACCGTTCGTGCCCACCGCACTATTCATATCGATCGTCAAAACGTCGCCCTTCCCTATTTGCATCCCCAGCAAGAACCAGCAGCGCCTACAGCACGGCGCACAACACTGCCAGCAGTGCCACGCCGGCCGCATAGACCGCATCGCGCCAGCCAAACCCGGCGCGCGCGGGCGCCGGATACGCACCGGCAAAGCCGCGGCAAAGCATAGCCTCGTCCATCGCGTGGCTACATTCCATCGCCTTGATAAACGTCATGCCCATGATACCCGCCAGCGAGTCGGTGCGCGAAAAACCCGCAGGCGCACGACCCACGCTGCGCAGCATGACCGATTCGCACAGATCGTGCGCCGTGCGTCCCAGCACCTCGATATGCTTGAGCGCCATATCGAAAGTAAAGATGACCTCGTCGGGCAGGTGCAACATTTTGAGCGCCGCCGACATGCGGCTCCAGGTAAGCGTCCATGAAACGCCCAGCACAAGCGACACATTAATGAACGTCTTGAGCGCAATCTTGAGCATGGCGCCCGTGGCAGACGCGCCCAGCAGCAGGGCAGGTAGTGCCAAAACCACCGCGAGCCCCGCAGCGCCAAGTGCCGGCACAAAGGTTGCCCGCAGCCCGCGTACGGGGCGCACGGCAACGAGCACCAGCGCGATAGCCGCCATCAACATGAGGTACAGCGGGCTCTGTGTCAGGTACACGCACAGAACGCAGACGAACATCCCCACCAGGCGCACCGGCGCCGAAACGCAAGAAAGGGCGCGGTCGACCATCGACCCGCCCTCGTGTGCGCCTCCACCCAGGCGAACCCGCTCAAGCAGGCTCGCCAGGTGCAGGACGTTTTGTTGCATAACACGATGTCGAGCCCCCGCGGGCTCGTAACGCTGCTCGACCGTAAGCCAGCTAGGCAGCTCGGCTATTGCCATGAGCACCGCTTTCCTTGACCGTCAGCGAGACCAGGCGGAATGCGATGGTCAGCACCGCCACGCCAATCACGCCCGAGAGGATATACATGGCAGCCTGGCCGGCAAAGCCAAGACCCTGCTCCTCGGAATAGGCCTGCAGATAATCGCCCGTGGGCAGGGCGTCGGCAAAGGTCGGGGTATCGAGGCCGACCGAAGCCTGCAGGCTGTCGTCGCCAGCCTCCTGAACGGCGGTCGCGGCGCCCTCGGCGTCCCACTCACCCCAGGCGTCACCGGTGGCGAGCAAGCCGAGCGGCGTAGCCACGACAAGCACGGCGACCAGGATGAGCGTGGGGGCCAGCGAGGTCTTCTTAGCGGCAGCGCTCTCGGCAGCAAGCTGGCCATCGACGGCCTCGGGCCCGACGATAACGCTCGGCGCCGTCTTCTTAATGAAACCATAGATGGCGGCCGTCGCCACGCCCTCGACCACGCCGGCAACCAGCATATGCGGGATCAACATGGCAGGAATAGCCACGGACAGCGGGAAGGGGCAGTACAGCGGAGCGCCCGAGGCGTTGGTGAAGAGCATCGGCTGAATACCAAACTCGATTGCCGCGCACAGGGCCGCCAGGCACAGGCCGACCCAGCCGCTCACGATGGCCGAAACCGAGGTGCCCCAGCTCTTGTCGTGCAGACGGCTGTTGAGCGCACGGAACACGATAGCAGCGGTAAACGGCAGCACAAAGGCCATGTTAAAGCAGTTGGCGCCAAAGGACAGAACGCCGCCGTCGCCAAACAGCAGCGCCTGCAGCGCGAGTGCAACCGAGACTGCAATGGCAGCAGCCTCGGGGCCCAGCAGCAGCGTGATGAGCGCGCCACCAACAGCGTGACCAGTGGTGCCGCCGGGCAGCGGCACGTTGAACATCATGAGCAAGAAGGAGAATGCGGCGCAGATGCCCAGGAACGCCATATGCTCGCGATCGAGCGTGGCGCGCACCTTTTTGATGCAGTGAACCCATACGGGCACCATCGCCACCGCCATAACGGCATCGGTCTGCGGGGACAGGTAGTTATCTGGAATGTGCATATACGCCTCCCGGTTGCCGGCACATGGGATTGCAGCGCCGCTTGAACCATTTCATCAGTGTTACGAGCTAGATGATTCGTAACACGCCGCAGGCTATGATAGCAAAACGGCGCGCCGCCACAAAAGCAGCACGCCGTTTTGTAATGCGCGTGTCATATATGCAGGGTCAGCGATGCCTTATTCCGAACACCGCGGTCGCGCAGAGCTCCGCAGCAACCGCCATCAGGCCCTACGCCCCCCATCGCAAGCCCTAGCCGCGGACCTCGCCGTTTACGCCTTTGCATACCTTGGTGACAATCTTCTGGTGCGCTTTCTCGACCTCTTCGCTGGTAAGCGTGTGGTCGTCGGAGCGATACGTAAGCGCAAAGGCCATGGACTTTTTGCCCGCTCCGATGCGGATGGGATCGCGGTAGACGTCGAACAGGCGCACGCCCTCGAGCAACTTACCGCCGGCGCTCGTAATGCGGCGCTCAAGATCCTCACAGGTCACGGAGTTGTCAACCACAATGGCAAGGTCGTGCTCAACGGCCGGGTACTGCGAGAACTCACGGTAGTTCTCCTGGTTGCGGGCGCCCTTGATCAGCTTGTCCAAGTCGAGCTCAAAGGCAACGACGACCTCATCGATGCCCATCGCCTCGCGCGCCTCGGGGTGAATCTCGCCGACCCAGCCCAGCACGGTTCCGCCGGACAGAACCTCGGCCGCACGACCCGGCTGCAAGAAAGCGTAGCCCTCGCCCTCGACGGGACGGAAGCGAACCTTCTCGATGCGCAGCTGGGCGAGCAGCTCCTCGACAATGCCCTTGCCAAAGAAGAAGCGCAGCTTACGGTACTTCATGTTCCAGGACTGCTCGCTCCACTGGCCCGAGAGCACACCCGCCACGGACTTGGTCTCCTTGGGCAGGCTGGCGTTCTCGCGACCGTGGAACAGGCTGCCGACCTCGTACAGGTGCACGTTGGGCGTGCCGTGGGCCTCGTTATAGGCAACGGACTGCAGCAGGCCTGGCAACAGCGAGCGGCGCATCTCGGTCTGCTCGGCTACCAGCGGGTTCATGAGCACCACGGGGCAACCGCGGCCTTCGGTGGACATGCCGATCTTCTCCAGGTCGCCCGGGGCGGCAAAGCCAAAGGTCGTGGTCTCGTTGAGGCCGCAGGCGCGCAGGATCTCGCCGACCTTGCGGGTGAGCTTCTGCTCGCGGGTCAGGCCGCCGATGTGGTTCTTGGCAGCCGGGATGGTCGCCGTCACACGGCCCATGCCCCATAGGCGCAGGACCTCCTCGATCAGGTCAATCTCGCGCGGCAGGTCGGGACGGAAGCTCGGCGGGGTAACCATAAAGTCCTCGCCGTCGCGCTCGACGGTGCAGCCCAGACGGGTAAGCGAACGCTCGATAAAGTCGGGCTCGATGTCGGCACCGCAGATGGCATGCACGCGGGCCAGGCGCAGCTTAATGCTGTCGATGGTCTTGGGCGCGGGGAAAACATCGACATAGCCGGGAGCAACCTCGCCGCCGGCGATCTCCTCGATGAGCGCGCAGGTAACGTTGGCGACATCCACGCAGCCGGTCTCGTCGACCTGGCGCTCAAAGCGAATGGAGGCGTCGGAGATCAGCGACAGATCGCGGCTGGTGTGCGAGGTGCGGCCGGCGTTAAAGCAGGCGCTCTCGACCATCACGTCGACGGTGTCGTCCTCGATCTCGGAATCCATGCCGCCCATAACGCCGGCCAGCGCCACGGGGCGCTCGCCGTCGGTGATGAGGCCCATGCCGGCGTCGAGCACGCGCTCCTCGCCATCGAGCGTCGTAAACTTCTCGTCCTGCTGGGCGGCGCGAACCACCACGCGGCGGTGGCCGTCGCGCTCGGCAAAGGTAGACAGGTCAAAGGCATGCAGCGGCTGACCGGTGAGCATCATCACGTAGTTGGTGATGTCGACGATGTTGTTGTGCGGGCGCACGCCCAGGGCGTTGAGGCGCTTGACCATCCAGTCGGGCGACGGGCCGACCTTCACGTTACGCACGATGCGGGCGACGTAGCGGTCGCACAGGCCCTCGTCGGCGATCTCGACGGAAAGCTCGTCGTCGGTCGCGCGGCCGGTCTCCGCCTTGATGGCGGGCAGCTCAACGTGGAAATCGCGGTCGAAGATGGCGCCGGTCTCGCGGGCCATGCCGATCATGGACAGGCAGTCGGGACGGTTGGGCGTGATCTCGCAGTCGAGCACGGTGTCGCTCGAGCCCACATACTCGGCAAACGGCATGCCGCAGGGCGTATCCTCGGGCAGGATCATGATGCCAGAGTGGTCGCCGCCCAGACCGAGCTCGCGCGCGGAGCAGTTCATGCCCATGGACACGACGCCGCGCAGCTTGCTCTTCTTGATCTTGATGTCGCCGGGCAGCTCAGCACCGATCATGGCCGTGACGATGTGGTCGCCGGCCTCAAAGTTCTGCGCGCCGCAGACAATCTGCAGCGGAGCGGGGTTGCCGTCGGCGTCGAGGTTCTTGTCGCCCACGTCGACCGAGCACACATACATATGGTCGCTATCGGGGTGCGGGGTCTTGGTGAGCACCTTGGCGGTCACTACATGGTCGAAGGACTCGCCCACGGTGTCGATCGCCTCGACCTCGGTGCCGGTACGGATATATTCGTCCGAAAGGGTCTTAGGATCCTCCGGAATATCGATCATGGTCTTGAGCCAGTCGTAAGAAACGCGCATGTAGCTCTCCTAGTTCTCAATCTCCGCATAGGGAGGAAATATCAAATGAAGACGTTCGCCTTAGGGTTGTCCAGGTGCCCCAGGTTGTCGTGAAAGAGGAGCGACGCGTACTAAAGGTACGCGAGCGACGGTTTGAACGCCAAGATGGGGTGCCTGGGCAAGCCTAAAATTGGTTCAGGAAGCGCATATCGCCTGTCATGAGCGTTCTGAGGTCCGGCAGGTCGTAGCGCAGGGCCGCGACGCGCTCGGCGCCAATACCAAAGGCGAAGCCGGTGTACTTCTCGGGGTCGATGCCGCAGTTGATCAGGACGTTGGGGTCGACCATGCCGCAGCCCAAGATCTCGATCCAGCCGCTGTGCTTGCAGAAGTTGCAGCCCTTGCCGCCGCACACGTGGCAGCTCACGTCCACCTCGCAGCTGGGCTCGGTGAAGGGGAAGAAGTGCGGGCGGTAACGCGTCTTGCGATCCTCGCCAAACATGCACTTAACAAAGTAGTCGAGCGTGCCCTTCAGGTCGCCAAAGGTGATGCCCTCGTCGACGACCAGGCCCTCGATCTGGTTGAACTGCGGCAGGTGGCAGGCATCGGCCGTGTCGGGACGGTAGACGGTGCCCGGGCAGATCATGTAGATGGGCGGCTTTTGCGACTCCATGGTGTGGATCTGCACGCCCGAAGTCTGGGTGCGCAGCAGCACGTCGGACTCGCCGTGGGCGTGAGCCTCGGGGTGCGCGACGCTGCCGGGGTTGTTGTCGACCACGTAGAAGGTATCGCGAGCCGAGCGGCTCGGGTGATCCATGGGAGCGTTGAGCGCGGTGAAGTTGTAGTAAGAGGTGTCGACCATGGGGCCGGACTCGACGGTGTAGCCGATGCCGCAGAAGATGTCCTCGGCCTCCTCGATGATTTGCTTGATCAGGTGCTGGTGGCCGATCTGCGGACGGATGCCCGGCAGCGTGATGTCGACGGCGTCGTGCTCGAGTGCGCGCTTGAGGGCGGCGGCCTTCATCTCGGTGTTTCGCTCGTCGAGCATGCCCTCGATCAGCTGGCGCATCTCGTTGGCGCGCTTGCCCATCACGGGACGATCCTCGGGGGCGAGCTTGCCCATCATGCGCATCAAGCCGGTGATACGACCCTTGCGACCGAGCAGCTCAACACGCGCAGCCTCGAGCTTGGCGGCGTCATCGGCGCCTGCGACGAGCTCCTTGGCCTCTTCCTCGAGTTTGACCAGATCATCAATCAGACTCATGTCTTCCCTTTCGTCTCTCGCGCATCCACTTGCCGCGGCGGCTGGAGCCACCCGGAGCTGCGGATGTGCGGCCCGGTTCGGTAACAAAAAAACCGCCCTCGGGCATGTGCATTGCCCAAGGACGGTTGAATTCCGCGGTACCACCTTGTTTGACCCGGCGGATGTCTGGCCCGCCGCGCCCACTCTGTGCCCCTTGTCGCGAGGCTCACGGCTTCCCTACTGGGGCTTCGCCGCCGCTGGCCGCGTGCCCGTTGAGGTCGCTGCTCGGGAGTGAACGCTTGGCCCTTGCCACCGCAGGAAGGCTTGCAGCCCATGACCTTCCCTCTCTTGCCGGCGACGCGGCGGGCAAAACCCTCTCCGTCAACGCATTGGGCTATAGGATAACACATTCTGCGTGTGCATCGCCGCGTTCCGTTTTGTTCGCACTGGGTACAAGGCAGGTAGCTGTGCAAACTGGCCGCGCGCCCACCCGAAGCGCTCGGCTCACGAGATCAAGGATATGGTATGGGAAAGAAACTCGATAAGAAGGCCGAGCCTGCAGCGGGCAAGACATCCAAAGGCATGAAGGTCGATAAGGCCGTCAAAAAATTCCGCAAGCTCGAAGGCAAGCTGTGGACTCGTGAGTACCTGCTCAAGATTGCCGAGTTTGACGGCGCGACCATTGCCCCCGCCAACGGCGCAGCAGCGCGTGCCGACGCCATGGGCACGCTTGCCGGCGAGCATCACAAGCTGCTGACCAGCGAGAAGTCCGTTGAGCTCGTACGCTCGTTAGCGCGCGAGACCGTCGCCGGCGGCAAAATCGACGACCCTCAGCTGCTCGACGAGATCCGTGTGCTCGGCCGCGATCAACGTGAGGCCAGTGCCATCCCCACCGAAGAAGCCGAGGCCTGGACCAGGCTCACCTGCGAGGCGGACGCCGTGTGGCGCAAGGCCAAGGCAGCCAACGACTGGGCGAGCTTTGAGACCTATGTGGATAGAATCGTCGCCCAACTTAAGCATCAGGCCGAGCTCATGGACCCCAAGCGCGATCCATACGACGTTTGGCTCGACCAGTACGAGCGCGGCCTTTCCGCCAAGAGCTTCGACGCGTTTTGCGACGAGGTCAAGGCCACGGTCGTGCCGCTCGTGCACGCCATCGGCGAGCGCGGCCAGCAGCCGGCTGCCGACTTTTTGCACGCCCACGTGCCCGAGGCTGCCCAGCGCGCCATGAGCTTCGACCTTATGAAGCTTGTCGGCCTGGACCTGGACGACACCACGCTTGCCTTTACCGAGCATCCGTTTAGCGAGGGCTTTGCCGTGGGTGATGCGCGCATCGCGACGCACATCTACGAGGACGACTGCATCTCCAACGTCTACAGCATCATCCACGAGGCGGGGCACACCATGTACGAGCTGGGCGTCAATCCCGCCTACGCGCGCACCTGCCTGGAGGGCGGCACCTCCATGGGCATCCACGAGAGCCAGAGCCGCTTCTTTGAGAACACCGTGGGTCGCAGCCGCGCCTTTATGGGCCCGCTGCTCGAGGTGCTGCGTCGTCACGCGCCCGAGGTCTACGGCGACGTCGACGAAGACACGCTCTACCGCGCCGTGAACATCGCGCAGCCGTCGTTGATCCGCACCGAGGCCGACGAGCTCACCTATCCGCTGCATATTATGGTGCGCTACCAGATTGAGCGTATGCTGTTTGCCGGCGAGGCTGCGGCCAAGGACATCCCCGCGCTTTGGAACCGCTTTATGGACGAGTACCTGGGCATTCCCGTTCCCGACGACACGCACGGCTGCCTGCAGGATACGCATTGGAGCGGCGGTTCGTTTGGCTACTTCCCCACGTATGCGCTGGGTAGCGCCTACGATGCCATGTTTGTGCCGGCCATGTGCCGCGACGGCGTCGACCTTACCGGTGCCTGCGCGAGCGGCGATCTGGCGCCCGTCCGCGCCTGGCTGGGCGAGCACATTTGGCAGTGGGGCCGCGCCAAAGACGCGCCGGAACTCATCAAGGGCGCCTGCGGCATGGCCTTTGACGCCCGCTACTACTGCAGCTACCTGCAGGACAAGTTCACCACACTGTACGAGCTGTAAGGATTGACCAGCACGCCATCGCCAACGCCAACTATGTTGACGCCAATGTCTTGGCAACGTCAGCGAAAACGACCCTAAGCGAGCAAGGTGACGTGAAATGAAAGGGCGCTGACCTTCTGGTCGCGCCCTTGAAATTGA
>CALBOJ010000048.1 GCA_937896835.1 uncultured Collinsella sp. | reverse complement strand
ATGGTGTTGACCTTGTGCTCAAAGACGTCGTCCTCGGTGTCCATGGTGGTGTGACCAGTCCAGGGCTCGAGTGCCACAAACGGGGCGTCGTTGGCGGCAGACCACACGCCGATGTACTTAAAGCCCTCAAAGTCGATCTTGACGCCGTGGCCCGACTTGCGACCGCGCAGCGTGAGCGTGGAGCCCGGAGCATCGGTGAACATGATAGCGTCGTTATCGAAGCTGCGGTGCGTGATGGGCAGCACGTCCGAGTTATCGGGAGCCTTGTAGCTACCCTCGAACGTCATAAGACCGTCGGGCGTGATGATGGGGGCCTCGTTAGTCCAAGCCTCGGCAAACGCCAGCTCGTAATCCTCGAATGCCTCGTCCTCAGCACCGGGGACGGGCACGTTAAATGCGGGGTGGCCGCCCACCGAGAACGGCAGGTCCACGTCGCCGGTGTTGGTGACGGCAAAGGTCTGGGTAAGCGTGGCGTCGCCGGTTAGGGCATAGGTCATGTTGAGCTTAAAGTGGAACGGGAACGCCTTGAGCGACTCGGGCGTGTCGGTGATCTCGTACGTTACCGAGGAGCCGTCCTCCGAAACCTCGACCAACTTGTGCTCGACGATACGAGCGAGTCCGTGGCGCGGCATCTCGCAGGTGCCGGCCGCAGATGTCGCCATGTTGTTGCGCAGCGATCCCACGATGGGGAACAGAATGGGCGCGTGCTTGCCCCAAAAGGCCGGGTCGCCCTGCCACAGATACTCGTTGCCGTTGAGGGCAAGGCTCGTGAGCTGGGCACCCATGGAATCGATGGCCGCGGTGAGGCCGCCGCGCTTGATGGTGGTGACGGTGGACATGCTACTTCCTCCAAAAGTAAACAACAGTGTCGAGGGCTATTGTCCCACTCTTGGCGGCGGGACGGGACGGCAGGCGATTATTGAGTAGCCATAGCGGAATGAGCGGCGAGCGCCTGCTGGGTATCCACGTAAAGGTCAAACCCGCCCTGCGGTGTGGTGTCGACCGTGTCGGGCGCCTGTGAGTTAAAGCTCGCGGGGACCATGCGCTTTGAGGCGCGGAAGCGCGTGCCGTCGGTGGCGACGGGCGGTTCATCGACCGTGAGCTCGTAGTCGCCAGGCTTGAGCTCGATGCCGTCACCAGCGGAGTTGACATATTGATACTCGTCAATCGTCTGCCCTTTGAGCGTGCGCCCCACGATGTGGATGAGCATTTGGCTGTCGCCGCGCGCGGTGTCCCACGTCGCGCCGTCCTTGACCTCGACCGACACATGTACCGAGCGCGTACGACCGAGCGATTGCTCGACGGACATCTCGACCTTGGCGGCGTCTTTTCGCTGTTGCTCGACATGGCTCCAGACGTTTCCAATTGCTGAGCAGGCGATAACGCCGGCCATGAAGGCGATAAGGATGGGGCCAAGCGGAGAACGACGTCCTGCATCTTCCTCGCGAGACAGATTGGGGCGATGCGTGGGCGCGGGCGCCTGGGCACCCTGCGAGGGCACGTCGAGAATGCTGAAGGACGCCGTGCTGCCGGGATCGATGGTGTGACGCGGCTGCGGGGTCTTTGCCGGCGAGATGGACATGTCGGCTGGCTCGCCGAGCGTGGCCGTAGCGTCGGCCTTGGCCTCGTCTGCCTCGGCCTGGGCCCAGGCCTGTTCAAAGGTTAGGGGCTCGACGGGGTCGAGGGCGGCGTCCGAGTCGGCGGCGACGACGTTGCCGGTCTCGTCCTCGTCGCTCGACACGTCACGCGGCGCGGGCTCGTCCCACTCTTCGTCCGGAGCCTCGCCCTCGCTATACCACCATTCAAAGTTATCAATATCCATACGGGGCGCCCCCTTGGCCTCGCAAATAAACACTTGCCAGCCTTATACCCCCAGATGGCACGGCGGCTCGCATGGAATGTAACAAAGGGACTATCCCTTTGTCACATTTTGCGTTTAGCCGTGGGCGATCTTGTTTCTCAGCAAGAAGTCGACCGCCCCTACGATTCTGATGCCGTCGATGTCTGTTGGATGCTCACCATCCCTGACGATCAGGATCTTCTCGTACGAATCAGGGATTTTTCCCAGCGTGTTTAGTTTGAGCGGTCGCAGCTCGCGCTCTCTGGTCGCCTCGGCATCGATCCGTTCGGTAACCTGGATATATTTACGGTCCGATCCCTCGCCGATTGCGACAAAGTCGATTTCCCCCGCGCGCAGATGGCCGCAAAACACTTCGTATCCTTCAAAGACAAGCTGGTTGTAGATAACGTTCTCGAGCATCCTTCCGCTATCGCTGCCTCTATATCCGTCAAGATAGCTGCGGATTCCCGTATCGGCTATGTAATATTTACCGCCTGTCTTGAGAAGCTCCCGCCCCTTGACGTCATACCTTTTTACCTTGGTAAACAGGTACGTCTCTTCCAGAGCGTCAATATACGCCGACACCGTCGATGCGTTGGTCTTACCGCCCGATGATTCGTTGAGCGTCCCTACGATTTTGTTGACCGAGGTTTGATTGGAGATGTTGTCTGCCAGATACGCACAGAGCCGCTCGAGAACGTCGCGCTTGGTGATAGCTCCGCGACCTCTACGCGTCGCGCGCAATAGGATATCGCGCGCGACAATCGTCTGATAGAGGCTGCGGATGTAGTCGCGGCACGGTTCGCGTCTTGGCTCGTCATGAGCCAGAAACGGCATGCCGCCATAGGTTATGTACTGCTCGAGCACGGTGTTTGAATTAAGGCGATCGCCCGTCTTGGAAACGAGCTCGGCCCTCTCGTCAAGCCCTTCGGCAACGACCGCATCGATCGAGCGAAAATCAAGATACTCGCCAAACGTGAGCGGCTGCATCTTGACCTCGATATACCGGCCCGAGATAAGCGTTGCAAGCTCGCTCGATAGCAAAAAGGCATTGGAGCCCGTGACATAGATATCGCACGGCAAATCGATTCGGAGCGAGTTAACCGCCTTTTCCCAGCCCTCGACATTCTGGAGCTCGTCAAAGAACAGATAGGGGCGATCGACACCGTCAACGCGCTCCCGAACCATGCGATAAAACGTCAGGTAATCTGTAATCCCCGCATACTCTAGAGATTCCATCTTAAAGGTCAGCAAACGCTCGGCCGGCACCCCCTGTTGCGCCAGGTGCTCCCTCATCATGTCCAATAACGTGGATTTGCCGCAACGGCGTATACCCGTCACGATTTTGATGAGGTCGGTATCCTGAAAAGCAATAAGTCGATCAAGATAGCGGCTTCGGCGAACGATGTTCATAGAGTCTCCCTAGCGCCCGGCCAGACGTAACATCTTATAAACTTGCAGATTTTACAAGTTTATAAGATGTTACCTTACAAACTTGCAAATAATGCGAGTTTATAAGAAATGAGCCGCCTCCTCCGCTTTAAAACAAACTCGCGGTGCCGCTCGTCAATGTGACAAAGGGACTATCTCTTTGTCACATCGAAGTTGCGGTGGAATAGTTCCCGTTTGTGCGATTACTCAGGCTATTTAGGAACTATTTCACCGCAAGTTATTTGAGGACAACGGGGACTTGGATGCAGCAGAAGTCTTCTTGGTGGGACTCGTCGTAGCTCGTGGTATCGAGGTAGCAAAAGTCGAAGGCGTTGCCGATGGGCTGGAGCGCGTGTTTGTCCATGCAGGCCACGACGGCGCGGATGCCCTCGGGCTCGTACGGCATGCCCCAGCGGCTCATGCACAGGTATGTGCCCTCGGGCAGCACCTCGACGCCGACCTCTGCCAGCTCGGCAGCATCGCTCGGCAGCATTTCCTCGGCACCGCGCGGCAGCACGGCAAAGGAGCCGGCACCGGCGATAGGGTCGTCGGAATGCAGCGCCTCGCGACGCAGCATGGCGCCCCAGCCGCGCATGGGACGCGTGCCCGTCAACGTACGCATGCGCAGGATTGCCCGCATGAGCGTAGGGTGAAGCATCGAGCGGCCGCGCTCGATATCGCCCGGAAACTCCTCAAAGACCACGTAGCGACGCTCGAATTGCTTGAGCTCCGGCTTGCCCTCGCGCTCGCGCCAGTAAACCGCCTCGTCGTAAAAGCTCAGACGCTCCTGTACGCTCGCGCGCTCGGCTTTGAGCCCGGCAATCTGCTCATCGAGCGCCCGCACCCGCGAGCGCAGGTGATCGGTCATCTCGCCAATGTCGAACGTCGAGGTTAGGCGGTCGATCTCGTCGAGTTCGAGCCCCAGGTCGCGCAGCATGCAAATCAGACGCATGAGCGGGATCTGCGTGGGCGAATAGAAGCGGTAGCCTTTTTCGTTGACCACGGCGGGCTTAAACAGGCCGATCTTGTCGTAGTAGATGAGCGTTTGGCGCGAAACATTAAACAAGCTCGCCATCTCGCTAATCGCATACATGCCCGTCTGCATAAGTCCTCCCGACACATCCTTTTAGCGCACAAAGCCCGCCGCCCACAGGGGCAGCGGGCTCAAACACTACTCGTATCCTACCCTAAAGACGCCCATGACCAGCGCTTATAGTTTGCGCATGACACGCCGACGGCCTCGAGCGCCTTGGCGGCGATGTGATGCACCGCGTCATCGAGCGTGGCGGGGCCGTTGTAAAACGTGAGCATGGGCGGCATGAGCATGACGCCCGGTACGCGCGCCAGGCGCGCCATGTTGTCGACATGAATGGCGCTGAAGGGCGTCTCGCGCACCATGAGCACCAGGCGGCGCTGCTCTTTCATCTGCACGTCGGCCGCACGCAGCAACAGGTTTTCGCTGTAGCCGCTCGCGATGCCGGCGAGCGTCTTCATGGAGCAGGGTGCCACGATCATGCCGTCGACCGGATAGGTGCCGCTTGCGATGGCGGCGCCGATGTTCTTGTTGTCGTAGACCACATCGGCATGCGTGGCAAACTCGTCGAGCGTCATGCCGAGCTCCTGCTCGATGGTGATCTCTCCCCCGCGCGTGACGACAAGCGCCGACTCGGCACCTGCCTGGCGCAGGCATTTGAGGCACTCAAGACCCAGCGCGGCACCGCTGGCGCCAGACACGCCAACGACAATGCGACGGGGGCGGACAGAAGACTCAGGCATGACGGCTCCTTAACTACTTGGTAGGGCTACTTACTAGAAAGCAATCTCCTTGGCCCACTTGTCCTTGTCGATCTCCATGAACTGCGAGCGGATGAAGTTCTTCTTAAGGTTGAACGGAACCGTGCAGTCGAAGATGGCCTTGCAGGCGATGCCGTGCTCGCGGATCGTGGGATCGAACGCGGGGTCGTTGGACGGGTCGAGCACGTGGCAGTGGCAGCCGGGGATGGTGATGAGGTCCACGTCGGCCTGGAAGCGCGTGGTCATGGCCCACATCACGTCGCTCATGTCGAAGATGTCGACATCCTCGTCGACCAGAATCACATGCTTGAGCTCGGAGAATGCCGAGAAGGCGAGCATGGCGGCGTTGCGCTGGCGGCCCTCGTCATTTTTGCTCGACTTCTTGAACTGCATGATGGCAACGAACTTGCCGCCGCCGCAGGGGGCAGCGTGAACATTGAGCAGGCGGCCCGGGATAGCGGTCTCGACCATCTTGTAGATGGAAGCCTCGGTGGGGATGCCCGCCATGGAAACGTGCTCGTGCGAAGGACCGATGCAGCTCTCCATGATGGGATTGACGCGCGTGGTGACGGCGGTGATCTTGATCACCGGGCAGACCTTGGCACCGCCGGTGTAGCCGGGGAACTCGGGCATGGCGTAGCCGTGGCCGTTGACATCCTCGTTGATGGTCTCGTCGTGCATGAGGTAGCCCTCGAGCACGTACTCGGCATTGGCAATGCACTTCTGCGGAACGGTGATGCAGTCGGCAAGCTCGACGGCGTGGCCGCGCAGGGCGCCGGCGATCTGCAGCTCGTTAAAGCCGAGCGGCGTGGTGGGCGCCTCGAAGCCACAGCACATGTACACGGCGGGGTCCAGGCCGATGGAGATGGAGATGGGCATGTCCTCGCCGCGCTGGCAGTACTCGTCAAAGAACGCGCCCAGGTGACGGCTACCCGGAGTGATCCACATGGCGAGCTTGTCCTTGTCGACGCAGGAGAAGCGGTGGATGGTCACGTCGGACTGGGAGCCGTCGGGGCTCGTGCCGTAGGCGAGGCCCATGGTGATGTAGGGGCCGCCATCGACGGGCGTGTTGGTGGGAGCGGGAACGATCTTGCGCAGGTCAAAGCCCTCGTCGGTCGCCTTGTACACGACCTCCTGACAGTCGACGTGCGCACCCTCGGCGATCTGCTCGGGCGCGATCAGGTTCTCGAAGCGCTTGCCGATCTCGAGGCCCAGGTGCTCCTCGTCCAGGTCGAGCAGGGCGGCAACGCGCTTGCGGCTGGCAAGCATGCCGATGCAGACTTTGGCATCGTCAAAGCCCTTGACGTTGTTGAAGACCATCGCCGGGCCCTCTTTGGTCGGGCGCATAACGGTGCCGCCGGCACCGACGTGACGGTAGACGCCCGAGACCTCGGCATCGGGATCGACCTGGGTGTCGGTCTCGAGCAGCTGGCCCGGCATCTCGCGCAAAAAGTCGAGCGCGGAGCGCAGGTCGTGGATCTGGGAAGCATCGGTGGTGGACATAGCGTGCTCCTTTCGGGAGAGTGCCCGGCGGCGAGGATGCCGCCGGGCTGGGTAACGTAGTGGGGCCGCGGCGCTCATAGATGGGACGCTCGGCCACTCGCAGTTCGAGCACTCGGCTGCTTACAGCCCAAGCGCTCGACCGTTTACATCAGGCCAAAGAGGTGGAACCAGGCGGCCTCGACCAGCACGACGATAAAGACGACCGCAGTGAGGGGAATGCCCATGCGCATAGCCTCTTTGGAGGTGTAGCCGCCAGCGTCCTTGCCCTCGCCGATAAGGATCGGCAGGTTATGGAACGGCAGGATGTAGTGGATGTTGATGGACGTAAAGACGATGAGCGCCACGGCGAGCGGGCTCACGCTGGAGCCGGCCGCAAAGCTGATGAACACCGGCACGCACACGCCGAGCACGGCCATGACCGAGCCCATGAACATGTGGATGATCATGGAAAGCGCGGCGACAAGCAGGGCGAACAGGAAGATGTTCTCGGGCACGGAGCTGGGAAGCACGACATCGGCGATCCAGGCGTTCATGCCGGTGGCACCGCCCACGGAACCCACGGCCATGGCGGCCGTCAGGAACATGAGGGACTTGATGTCGACAGCGTTCCAGCTGGCAGGAGTGAGAACCTCGCCGATGATGGGCATGGCGAGCGCGACACCGATGGCAAGTGTCACCCAGCCGATGTAATCGCCCGAGACGGTAAGCCACAGCGCGATGGCGATGACAAGCCACACGATGGTGCGGATCTCCTTGACGGAGAGCTTGCCGAGCGCGGCCTGCTTGGCCACGATCTGCTCGCGATCGTAGACGAGCTCCTTGCTGGGCTTAAAGAGGAAGAGACCCAGGAACAGGGTGCACAGCAGCGCGACCAGCATAGGCACGCTCATGTACAGGAACCAGTCGACAAAGGACGGGCTCATGCCGCCGGCCTCGGCGCTGTACTGCGCGACGAGCGGGTTGAGCGTGGAGTCGCCCGTCAGGAAGAACATGGAGCCCGGGGCAGCAGCGGCAAACACGAGGAAGCCGAGCTTGCCGCGGTCGTCGTCACCGTAGCCGGCGGACTCGGCAATGACCGAGACGACGGCGAGGATGAGGAAGGCACGGGGGAACGGATGCGGGATCAGCAGCGACAGCACAAAGGTGAGCGCGAAAATCGAGATGATGAGCGACTTGGCATCGCGCACGAACTTGAGCATAAACGCATAGGCGATTTGCTCGCCCAGGCCCGACTCCTTGACCGCGCTGGCGATGAGGTAGGCGCCGATGACGAGCCACATAGTGGCCTTAGTCCACGAGCTAAACGTGGAGGCGACCGTCGCCGAGATACTCGCGGCGCCCGTGTCGTCCACGCACACCTTAAACAGAACGAGCAGCGCGCAGTAGAGCAGACCCACAAAGCCCGGCTGTGCCACGCCACACGCCCAGAACACCACCGTGGCGAGCGTCAACGCCAGACAGGTCTGACCGCCGACCGTAAGCTCGACCGTCGAGCTCAGCTCCGCCAAAGGAAGAAACTTCACCAGCAAAAAGACAACGATACCCAGCACAAAGCCAATTTCGCGCTTGGTGATCTTAAACGCCTTCTTTTCCGCTTCCATCTCCCCACCTTTCTTGTTGGGGGCGCTCCGGATTCGCAGCCACGTTGCCGCTTAAAAAGGGGCGCCCGTTATCGGACGCCCCTTACGTTGCGCTGTGTTGTTGCAATACAGTCAAGCGGGATTTTTTGGATGAGAAGCGATCCCCTAGACAAAAACCGTCACAACATTCGACGCTTTTCCTCGTTTTCGAGATTTTCATCGAATGTTGTGACGGTTTGGATGTGCCAAAGGGACTGTCTTTTTTCACATTGCGAGGGCAGCACGGATGGATGGGTCGCTGAGGGCCTCGCGGAGCCAGGGTGCCAGCTGCTCGGGGCGACCCTGCAGGTAGCCGCCGAGCTCGGATGGGGTCACGCGTCGTACCTCCGAGATCTCCTCTTGGTTGATGTGCAGCTCGCCCGGCTCAACATGGGCTGCGAACACCTCGCACCACTCGCACTCGCAGCGGCCGTCGCCGTGGTCCTCGCGGTACACCACGTGTCCGAGGTACTTGAGCTGATCGGGATCGCGCGTGATGCCGAGCTCTTCGTTGATGCGGCGCGCCGTCGCGGCGACAACGTCCTCCCCGGGGAGCGGATGGCCGGCACAGCTATCGGCCAGCACCCCGCCCCACAGGCGTTTGAGCGGACTGCGACGACAGAGCAGCAGGCGTGCGTCTTCGCCCCGGCCCTCGACCAGAAGCGTCAGAAATGCCTGATGCAGAATGCCCTCACCGGCATGGGCATCGATGCGGTCGACGGGGCCAAGCGTCTCGCCGGTCGCGGCATTGACCGCCACGACCTCGGCGCCCGCGCCGCCCTCATCCCAGCCGGCGCGCAGAATGCGGGCTGCGGCCTCCTCGAGCGCGGCGATGAGCTCCTTGGTGGTGTCGAGCACGCGCTGCAGGTCGCCCCCGCTCGCCTGTTCAACATGAAAGCCCGTGCTCGCAACGACCGGCACGCCAAAGCGCGTGGCCAGCGCCGCCGCGATATCGTGCGCCGGAATTTCGTCTCGATGGCACGGAACAGCCAGGATGCTCACTGTCGCCGTGCGGCCGGGCTCGGGACGCGGAATGGCCTGCGCCGTGGCGCCCAGGTGCGCGAACTCCGGCGAGCAGGCGTACACCGCCATGCCTCGCGGCGTCACCGTCAACTGGGCCTCGAGCGCAAACTTGCCCTCGCCTGCTGCAACCTTTGTCGTGTGCATACCCATGGGATCTCCTGTCGCCCGCAATGTACCTGAGACCATTTTCACCTGTATTGCGACTATACAGGCAAGCACAGCCTGCGACAAAGGGGGCAGGCACCTGGCACATTCTGTTAGAGTTGCAGGGATTGAATCCCGCTTATTCATGCGACATTGGAGTGACAACCTTGACCGCCGCAACCACGTCTAAAAGTAAGTCAACCGCCGCCGCGCTCTCCCCCGCGCGCACCAAGCTCTGCCTGGCGCTGCTCGTGCTGTTGGGATTCTCGCTCGGCTGCTCAGAATTCGTGGTCATCGGCATCGAAAGTGACTTGGCGACGGAACTCGGCGTATCACTTGCCACTGCGGGCCAGCTCATCAGCGTGTTCGCGCTCGTCTACGCCATCGCCACGCCGGTGCTCGCGCTCAGCACGGGGCGATTCCGCCGCTACCAGCTGCTCGTGTGCTACAGCATCGTTTTTGTGCTCGGCAACCTGGTCATGGCGTTGGCGCCCAACTTCCAGGTGCTGTTTATCTCGCGCATTGTCCTGGGCTCCGTCTCGGGCGCACTGCTCGCCGTGGGTGTGACGTACATCCCCGAGCTGCTGTCCCCACAGCAAACCTCGCTTGCCATCTCGGTGGTATATGGTGCGTTTTCCGTGGCAATGGTCTTTGTGACCTCGATCGGCAAGTTCGTGGCCGACACGCTCGACTGGCACGTGGCCATGTACGGCACGCTGACCTTTGCCGTTCTGATCTGCGGAGCGCTCGTGGCGTTTATGCCGCGCGCTGGGCAAACCGATGAGCCTGCCACCTTTCGCGAGCAGGCGGGTCTGCTGCGCGAGCCGAGCATCATCACCGGCATGCTCATCTTTTTGTTTGGCGTAGGCTCGGTCTATGTGTTCTACGGCTACGTGACGCCTTATCTTGAGCAGGTGCTGGGTATGGGCACCGTTCAGGCGAGCACCACGCTTATGGCCTACGGCGTGTTCTGCCTGATCTCGAACATCCTGGGCGGATGGATCGATGCGCGCTTTGGCATGAAGGCGCTGCTTGTGACGTTTGTGCTGCAGGCCGCGGCGTTACTCGGGCTGTTTGCTGTGGGCGGCACCATGCCGCTCGCGCTGGTCTTTGTTTTTAGCTTGGCACTGCTCATGTACCTGTTCTCGGTGTCGTGCATCACGCACTTTATGGACGTGGCACGCAGCCGCCATCCCAAATCGATGGTGCTCGCGAGTTCGGTTGAGCCCATGGCGTTTAACGTCGGTATCTCGTTTGGCACCGCAGTGGGCGGCGCCGTGGTAAACGGAATTGGCATTGCGTACGTGGGTGCCGTGGGCGCTGCGTTCTCGCTCGTAGCCTGGGCGCTTGCGCTAGTGACGATCAAGCTCGCCCGCTGGGAGCGCCGTCGTCAATCAGCACAGCCCCGGATGCAGGCATAGGGACGAACACAGCCCAAGGTGGCGAGCAACCAGTGAAAACCGTCCCATACTAGTAGTGTTTATCCGCCTGCAAGCTCCGGCAGTGCAATTTCGTGTATTTCAGATACACGCTTTTCTACGATTTCGTGTATTTTAAGTACACGAAATCGTACTAAACTATGTATCTGAAGTACACGAAATCGGAAAGGTGGCCCCATGCGCAGATCAATCGAATCCGTTATCGAATCATGGGCGACAAAGGACGCCTCACGCCCCCTCCTCATCCGTGGTGCGCGACGCGTAGGCAAAACGTACGCTGCCGAGGAAATCGGCAGGCGAATCGCCGGCGATGCGTTTGTCAAACTCGACTTTCAGACCGATCTTGAACTGATTGCTCCGCTGTTCGACTGTCCCACCGACGACGTTGACACCATCGTGGCGCGAATTTCAGACTATAAACGCACCCCCATTCGCAAGGAAACCGCCTTCATCCTGTTTGACGAGGTGCAGCTCTGCGAACGGGCGCTCAACTCGCTTCGCTTTTTCTCGGGTTCGGGCTGGCGCATATGCGCGACCGGCAGCCAACTCGGTGTCGCCACGCGCAAGCGCAAGTTGCCTTTTCCCAGCGGCGTTCGTCAAGAGACCATGCATCCCATGTCGTTCGAGGAGTTTCTCTGGGCGCTCGATGAGGAGCAGATGGCCGATGCTGTTCGTACCCACGCCGGCACGCTCGATGCTTACGCCGCGCACCAAGCCGCGCTCAGCCTGTTTCATCGATACCAGGTCGTGGGCGGCATGCCCGCCGCCGTCAACGCATATCGCAAGACGTTATCCATCGAAGACGCGCGCGTCGAGCAGCGCGAAATCGACGAGACCTACACCGCCGATATGACCGACCCCGAAAACGGGATCAGTGGCGTGGCGGCGCGCAAGGTATGGCGCTCCATTCCGTCCCAGTTGCTGAGATCGTCCACAAAGAAATTCAAGTACTCCGAGGTCGAACGCGGAGGCCGTCGCGCCAAGCTTATCGAGCCGCTCGACTGGCTCGAAGGCGCCGCCATCATATCGGTCAACAACCTGACCGAAGGCATCGAACCTCCCCTCGTTCCCTTCGACGACGAAGACGGAAGTTTCTTTAAGGTCTATCTTCTCGATACGGGCCTCATGTTCTACAAACTCGGTATCAACCCGCGGCTCTGGCTCGACCTCAAAGAGGATTCCGCCATAGCACTGTCTTCCGACTTTCGAGGTGCCCTGGCCGAAAACTCGGTCATGCAGGCATTTTCGAGCAATGGTTTGCGGACGTACTATTGGGTGCCGCCGTCGTCTTGGAAGACGAGCGGTGAGCTCGATTTTCTACTTCAGACCGACCGTATGGAAATTGTGCCCGTCGAGGTAAAGTCCGCACGCAACGTGCGCGCAAGAACCCTCGGGTCGTTTATGGACAAAGCCCGGTCGCCATATGCCTACATTTTGTCCGAGAACAATTTTGCCCGCAGCGAAACTGATGACGGGCGCGAGCTGCGCCACCTCCCCTTGTACGCAGCGGGTTTTATCGGAGCAAACTGTCTCAAGGGCAGCCTGTAAGCCCCGCGCGACCGCCCAGAAAGGAAACCGCTCATGCAACGCATTCTTTTTATCTGCTGTGGAAATATCTGTCGCTCGACGATGGCTGAGTCCGTGTTTACCGAGCTAGCGCGCCGCGCTGGACGCGCGGGCGAGTTTGTCATCGATTCTGCAGCAACCTCAACCGAAGAGATCGGCAACCCGCCGCATCATGGCACGGTCGCCAAGCTGCGCGAAGTCAGGATTCCCGTCGTCGCACATCGCGCACGTCAGGTGCGGCGCGCGGAGTATGGCAACTGGGATCGCATTGTCTATATGGATGCTGAGAACGCGCGCGGTCTGCGTCGCATCTTTGACGACGACCCCGACGGCAAGATTACGCGCTTGCTCGATTGGACCGAGCGCCCCGGCGACGTGGCCGATCCCTGGTACACCGGCAACTTCGATGCCACCTACCGCGACGTGCTCGCCGGTTGCACCGCTATGCTCGAGCAGCTGTAATCGATGAAATGCAGAGTTTTTAGAGCCACAAATCGAATGAAATGCAGAAATTTGACCTTACTCGCACGCAGGACAACGACGATAACGCCTAAGCACGGGCATAAACGAGATCGGGATTCCCATATACAAATCGAGCGTGGATTTTCTCCCACTTTGAGCGCGAAATTGCGTCCAAAACGGGAAAAATCCACGCTCATTATCTCGGCGGGAGAAAATCCTCGCTCGACTACTCGTCGACGATCTCGGCGAGCCAGACGTTCAATGTATCGACCTCGGGGCAGCAGAACTTTGCCGTGCCGGGCTCGTTGCCGGGCACGGTTCCGCCGTAACGCAAGATGTCAATGTAAGGAAAGCCCACATGGCAGGCCATAGCGCACATCTTGCCGCGGTCTCGGTCAAAGTCAAAGACATCGCCTGGCTTGTGACCATGATGGCAGCGGCACGTTCCCAACTGGTCCACGCAGCTAATGCGGATACGCGGACGCTTGCCACGCGGCGCGCCGAGCGGCTTGCTCTCGCCTGCAGGCTTGGCGCCGCCCTCGTCAGCGTTACTCATGGTCAATCACATCCAGGCAGGCCTCGATGGGAAGGCCAGCCGACTTGTCCTCTTGGTCGGCATTGCGCTCGATAAGCTCGGCCACCACACGCATGGCATCGGCCGTGGCACGCTGGAGGCTCCAACCGTTCATCACGCGGCCCATGAGCACGGCCGAGAACGTATCGCCCGTACCCGGGAAGTACACCGGGATCAGCTCAAACGGAATCTCAAAGTATTCCCCCGCCACATGGTCGTAGCCGATGACGGCACTCGCCCCATCGACCTTCGCACTCGTAATGACAACCGACTTGGTGCCCAACGCGAGCATGGCGTCCACGAGCGTGCGGGCCTCATCGGCCGTAATCTCTTCGGCGATAGGCGTATCGGTGAGCAGGCACGCCTCGGTATAGTTGGGCACCGCGTAGTCGGCGCACTCGACCAAGCTGCGCATGAGTCCGATGGTCGACTCGGGCACGCCGGCATAGAGCTTGCCGTTATCGCCCATGATGGGATCGACGAACACCCTGGTGCCCTTTTGAGCGCGGCGGTGGCAAAAGTCCGAGATGATGCGCGTCTCCTCCTCGGTCACGATAAAGCCGGTCGAGATAGCATCAAATTCAAAGCCGAGCTCCTCCCAGATAGCGAGGCTCTGGCGCACGTACTCCGTGGTGTCGTGAATGTAGAACTTGGGATAGTTGAGCGTATCGGAAACGAGCGCCGTCGGCAGGTTGTGGATGCGATAGCCCATGTGCGACAGTACCGGCAGCATGGCCGAGAGCGCGACCTTGCCGTAGCCGCACATATCGTTGATCAGCAGCAGCTGAGTGTTCTTCATGAG
>CALBOJ010000047.1 GCA_937896835.1 uncultured Collinsella sp. | reverse complement strand
CGACCTCGGGCGTTTCGATGGCAGACGCCACGCTGTTCTATCTTTCGACTCGCGGTCTCAAAGCCTGTCTGGAGCGCTTTATCTAATTCCAAGCGCTGCCGCCCGCCGCAACCCGGCTGCTAAAATAACCCTGTTACACGCTATTCAACAGGAGGTTCTCTTGCAGAACTCTGATACCCCTAAAGTTTCGCTGCTTGTCCCCATTTGCAATGTCGAGCGCTATCTGCGCGAGTGCCTCGATTCCGCCGTGGCGCAGACGCTCAAGGACATCGAGATCATCTGTATCAATGACGGTTCCACCGATAGCTCGCCGGATATCATCCGCGAGTACATGGAGCGCGACCCCCGTGTAAAGATGATCGACAAAGCCAACAGCGGCTACGGCGACTCGATGAACCGCGGTCTGGAGATGGCGCGCGGTGAGTACGTGGGCATTCTTGAGTCCGACGACTTTATGTTTGAGGATTCGCTCCAAAAGCTGGTCGCCAAGGCCGATGCTGAGCATGCCGATGTGGTAAAGGGCGACTTTTATCTGTATTGGTCCACGCCCAGCGAGCGCCGTGAGCTGTTTGGGATCATCGGCGAGTATATGACGGGCGCCGCGTATCGCCCCGTCGATCGCCCGGGCATCTTCTACCGCAAACCTTCCATTTGGTCGGCCATCTATCGGCGCGAGTTCCTCAACGACAATCAGATTCGGTTCCTTCCCACGCCGGGCGCCTCGTATCAGGACGCAGGCTTTAACTTTAAGGTTTGGGCATGCGCCGAGCGTGCGGCGTTTATCGCGGACCCCATTTTGTGCTATCGCCAAGACAACGAGAAGAGCTCAGTTAATTCGCCCAACAAGGTATTTTGCGTGTGCGACGAATACGCCGAGATGCAGCGCTTTTTGGATGAACGTCCCGAGCTCAAGGTTCAGCTCCAGGGCATTTTAATGCGCATGAAGGTCGATACGTATCGCTGGAATGACGAGCGTCTGGTCGATGAGCTGCGCGAGCAGTTTTGGGAGAAGGCTTCGCCCGAGCTCAAGGCCGATTGGGATGCCGGTCGCTTTGATCTGTCGCTGTTCGATCCGCGCGGCGAGACCGACTTGCGCCTGATGGTCAAGTCGCCCCGTGCTTATATCGATTCGCGCTTTGACTTTAAGAAGCCCGGCAAGCTCAATACGTTTAAGCACTACTTTAAGATTGGCGGCCTGCCGCTGGTCTGGCGCGTGCTGACGTATCAGCGCACCTACGGCGATAATCCGCATCCCGATGACGTGCCGGCCGCACAGCAGGAGCACTTGGCTATGACTACCCCCAAGATTTCCGTTGTCGTTCCCATCTATAAGGTGGAGGAGTGCCTGGCCTGGTGCCTGGACTCCCTGCTTGCGCAGGACATGCCCGATTGGGAAGGCGTGCTGGTCAACGATGGCTCGCCGGACGGTTCGCGCGATATTGCGGCTGCCTATTGCGAAAAGGACGCGCGCTTTACGTTGGTCGATAAAGAGAACGGGGGCCTGTCGAGCGCGCGCAATGCAGGCATCGCCGCGTCCACGGCGCCTATTGTCGCGTTCTTGGATTCCGACGACCGCTTTACGCCCGATGCATGCCGCGTGATCGTCGATGCCTTTGAGCGCGAGGACTGCGACGTGTTGACCTTTGGCGCGAACCCGTATCCGCTGGAGGCGGGGTATCCGTGGCTTAACTATGTGCTGAGCCCGCGCGATGTGTCGTTTGAGGGCTATAGCTCCGACCTGCTGTTTAAGGAAGCGTCTCGTCCCTTTGCATGGCGCACCGCCTGCAAGCGCGACTTCTTGCTGGGCAACGGGATCGTGTTCGACGAAACCGTTAAGTATGGCGAGGACCAGGTCTTCGACTTTGCCGTGTACGGTCGTTCGCACAAGACCGCGCTTATCTCGAACAAGTTGTACGACTATCGCGTGGCTCGCAAGGGTTCGCTCATGGACACCATGCGCTACGACGACGAGACACGTCTGCTGGAGCACGTGAAGATTTACTCCGCTATGCTGGCTGACTGGCAGCGCGACGGTCTCGACGCACAGCATGCTGATGACCTGGCGTACTTCCTGTGTGATCTGGTGCTGTACGATGCGCTGAGGTTGCTGGGTTCGGACTGCGGCAAAGTGTTTGCTGCCGTTGCCGCGGCGCTTAACGGTTCTGCCGTGGACAACGATGCTGCGCTCGCACAATGTGCTCCTTCGGTTGCCGCCATGGTGCGCGCGGCACTTATCGGTAAGGCCCCTGCTGCTCGTTTGTGCAAAAAGCTCATGTTCGATTACGACGTCTTGAGGTTTGGGCGCCTGGGTGCCTGCAAACGCATGACAGCGAACGCCCTTGGAAAGCGAGAAGTATAGATGAGAGATCGGCGGGGAACGTCGATTGATTGCTGGGTCTAATGGTTTAGATGACGGGCGATGCCGCCCCTGCCACAAGTTGCAGCAAGTCGCGGTGGGCATCATGATATGGCGCACCACCCTTGCAGTCGGGTCTCACCTGTCGTACGCTTGGTCGACCCTGAAGAGGCAAGCGTACCGGTCGAGATAAGCCTGCGGGTTCCGCGGCGACATCCCCGTGAAGCGCCATAGGTATCGTTTAAGCCAGGGGCACAGGTCGTTCACCATCTCCATCCGCTCCAGGTAGATCGGGTCGTTTACATTGGCCCTGTGCGCTCCGCTCTCGAGCCGGTCGTCCCTGACCAGCGCGCTGTGTGCCCGCTTGAGGTCGTGGATCAGCGGCGACCCGGGTGCCATCTTGCTGCCCCTGTCCTTCCTCACGCGCGGCGAGCTGGGCTTCCTGTGACCGTATGCGACCGCGACCGGGTTCTTGTGCACGTCGATGGCGACGCCGATACAGAGCTTCTGGCGGGATAGGCTGCGCTTGCGTACCTGCCTGTAGCCCTTGGAGAGATCGGTTCCGTTGATGTATGTCTCGTCAATCCAGACGGTGTCGCGCTGCACGATTCGGTCCTGATAGCTGGATGCCGTGGCGAGCTGTGGTGCCGCCCACCCGAAGGCCATCTTGTGGGTGACGCAGTACAGTTCGGTCGCTCGCTCGACGGGAACGTTGTGGCTCATGAGCCTGATGAAGGAGACCAGACGGGGGTTGGCTTGCGGCGGTGCTCGAGGACGGTGCCCGTGAGGGGGATGAACCTCCTCTCGCAGGAGCGGCAGCGCTATCTCGTGACGTCGGCAGCGGTGGAGCCGTCTCTCCAGCCGCCGCATCCCAGTCACTTTGGGTCCGGCCGATAGGATTCGGCGGCACCTCTCGTCAAAGGCTTCTCTGAGCAGCAGGAATTCGTCGGCAGTCAAACCCGCCACGAGCTCCCTGAAGGGGTTCGCTCTTCCCATATGGATCTGTCCCATCCGCCCGAACTCCCACCCGGAGGGATTGTCGCCAAACAAAGATCCGGGTGGGCGCTCGGGCAAATTCTCTGTTTGGCTGTGAAAAGCACAGCATTCGGGAACCTTGCGGTCCTCGAATCATCACCTATTATCTAAGCTGTTGGATTGAATTATTAAGGGCTTCATCCAAATAGGTTTCTGCATAGATGTTGGAAATATTATGGTAAGCAAATGATTGGTTCTTAGAGAAGTCCGTTAATCTGTCTCTCGCTATAATCAATTCAGCTTGCAAGCGCATTGCTTGGAATGGTTGACCCAGCCTTATCAGTATTGGAGCTTCTACTTGAGCACCCAACGAAAGGATGGATTATGACCATGATTTCCTATATCGCGGTGGGCGCAAGCGGGGATGACCGTTCCAAGTAATTGCTGCAAGGCTTGCCCTCTCGGGTGGTACCCGAGCATTCCCGCCACAATCCTTGACGCGTCTTCTCATGGATTGGTTTTGAGTACTTATATGCGCTCTCTTTGATCGCTCCGATTCATTTTTGCTGAAACTTTGGATGTTGTCGGTTGATTTCCGAATTCACCCGAACATTATTGAGCGAATAGGTTGATTTCGTAGTTAGTCGGCGGTCCCGAAGCCCCTTCTGGGTCTCGGGTGGCGGCGTTTTCCCAGCAGGAAGAACGTTGGAGATGCATTTCGATGTGACCAGTGGTCATGCTTCGCCCACCGTCCGGTATCGCTTCCCAAGCTTAGCCGAACGGTCGATCCGTCTACCCCGTTTTGCCTTTAGCTAGGCCAGTGGGACATTGTCTCTCTCGGCGCAATTTCTGGCCGGAGAGAACATGGCGATTCGGAGGCCTTTGGGTCTCCGAATCGCCACCTTTTATCTAAGCTGTTAAATATGCTTCCTTGGCTGCTAGGATGCTTTGAGTAGATCGGGCCAAAAAGTGAACTAACTTGGAATGTTGTTTCTTTCTTTTGGCATATGGCATGCAGGATTGCGTGGGCTAGTACGCATGAAAATCAATCGATCCTGTAGCACTCTATGTTTGCATTGATTACCTCTTTGGCAAGAGCGAGGTGTTCTTCGTGCGAATTGTCGCTCGAACTTTGCCATCCGGCAATGTCTTTTTCATTTATGCGCCTTATGACAAAAGGTCCTTTGACAAACTCCCCGGCCACCTCCATGAATTCGTCGAAACTTGTTGTTACTCCTCGGGCATCAATTAACGCAATTTTGCCTTCCAAGGTAGCTTGGCAAAATACATGGTGACCCTTTCCGTTGCATTCTTTGATGATGAATGCCTCGTATCCAAGAATCTCTTCGACTTGCATGGCAAATGCCTGACATGACCCTTCGAGAAGACAACCCGCTGATGTTAGATGTTCCTCATCGTTGTCAATTTGAGCCAGGTGACCATCGTAGTCAATCTCCTTGAGATTCGCATAATTATTGTTATCGCAATAGAACCCCTTGTGTAGTTCAGTCCCATGGACAGGACAGTATCTGCTTCGGTCAGTTTTTCCGGGTAGTGCTTTTGCAGTAGACAGTTTCTTCATTGGTTCTCCGTTTGGATGTCGTTATCTAAATATTTGTAGTTACAAGTATCTAAGTTAATTTCTCGTGGGGACATTGGTTTAGCCTGAAAAGGACTGTTTCAATCTTTGATATTTGATAAAGGGGAAATGGGGCACTCAGTGACTAGAGGAGGGGTAACGAACGTGGAGCGAAAATACGGCAATATCTTGGTTACGGGCGGTTGTGGTTTTTGCGGTTCTGCGTTTGTCCGCTATGTTGTGAACAACGTTCCGAATGTGCATGTCACCATCTTGGATAAGCTGACCTATGCCGCTAATCCTGGTAGCATTGCTGGGCTTCCGGAGGACAGGATTAAGCTTGTTGTTGGTGACATCTGCGATCCGGATTTGCTTGATCAAGTGGTTCCCGGGCACGATGCAATCGTTCATTATGCTGCGGAGTCTCACAACGACAATTCGATCATCGATCCAGAGCCTTTTGTAAAGACGAACATTGAAGGCACGTATCAGCTCCTAGAGGCTGTTCGTAAGCATCAAGTTAGGTTTCATCACATTTCGACTGATGAAGTGTTTGGAGACCTGGCACTTGATGACCCGCGCAAATTTTCCGAGGAGTCTCCCTATCGACCGAGTAGCCCCTATTCAAGCTCCAAGGCGGCATCTGACATGCTTGTGAGAGCTTGGATTCGCACCTATGGTCTGCAAGCGACTATTTCTAATTGTTGCAATAACTACGGTCCATATCAGCATCCCGAAAAGTTCATTCCGCATTCGATTGTATGCGTCCGGCACGGGGAGCGTCCTAAATTGTACGGGGACGGTCTGAACGTACGCGATTGGATTCATGTTGATGACCACGCTCGTGCTGTTTGGCTCATTTTGAACGAAGGGAAGATCGGGGAGACCTATCTTGTCGGAGCCAATTGCGAGCGCAGCAATCTCGAAGTTCTCAAGCTCATTTTTAAAGCAATGGGCAAAGACGAAGACTTTATTGACTGGGTTAAGGACCGTCCCGGCCATGATCGACGGTACGCCATAGACGCTAGAAAGCTCCGCCGCGAGCTTGGTTGGGCGCCGATCCATGGTGATTTTGCGACAGAGATTTCCCGATTGTGCCATAGCAACATGCTTTTAACCTGATTAGCCTTTTGGGTTAGGCTGCTGCTCACGAATCTCTCGACGATGGGGCGCGCTTCTTGGCATAGAGTTTAAGCAACCGTATGAAAGGGGACAGACATGGGCAATCGAAAAGCTATGTTTGCATCGGTGTTTATCGTGCTTCTGTTGGGAATTTGCCTCGTTCCCGCATTTGCTGAAGACAACGTGGCTGCCGGTCAAGATACAAATGCCTCCATGGCTGCAGACCAGTTGAACGAGTCCGAGCTCGTTACCAACGAAGCTATGTCCGTGGACAGCGCGTCCGATTCGTATGTGTCGGATTCGACTGATACTGTGAAGCCGGAAAAGCCCAAGTCTGTCTATGATCTTGCTTCCGGGCACGTCGATGACCTTGCGGGTGAGTTTTGCACTTTTGGCTCTTCGGTTAACAGCAATTTTGTACTGGATGTTCCTTGTGGTACGGCATCTGCTGATAGAAAGCTGCAGCTGTACAGTGGAAACAAGACGAATGCTCAGGTCTGGCGTGTGTCTCACGATCAGAAGGCTTTGTTGTCGTTACTTGTGTCAAGGGTTGCACGCTTGATGCCTCGGGCGGTAACGCGAGCAATAGAAATCCCGTTCAGCTTTGGTCCGATAACGGCACCCTTGCGCAGCGCTGGGTCGCAATTAAAGATACCGATGGCATCTACACCTTAATTTCGGCGCTCAACCAGTCGTTTGCCATTGACGTAGCAGGTGGAGCTGCCGCAAATGGCTCTGCAGTGCAGTTGTATGAGGCAAACGGCACGGCCGCTCAGCGATGGGTGCTAACGCCTGCCAAAACTGAGCAGCAGCAACTCGATGATCGGGCGCATCGGCTCTGGAAAAGCGCTCTCTCTGACTGATGGGGGAGAGCTTGTTCAGATGATATCAAGCAGCGCGGATTCTCAGCGGGGGCGCAGTACATTGTCTGGCGGTAAGATCGCTCTGCAAAACGCGGCTACAGGCCAGTATCTCTGCGCTTCTGGCTCCTCCGCGTCCATAGGAATAGTCGCTTCCCTTGAATTGCCTGGCGTTCTGTTTAATGTAAGGAGTGTCGGGGGTTCCTTCTAAAGGGTTTTATATAATTTAGCTTATGTTGGCGGAGTCAAGGTATATGCTGCTCCCGGTGGATAAGTGGCCATCGGGCGCAATGCTTACTTGGCATATAGGCAATCGCGTTATCCACGTAGAGAGATTCCATCTACAGAAGAATTATGGTTTTTTGATTGGCGTTTTCGCTGAGATTCATAAAGAAATGGGCAATCAGAAATCTAGACTCCTATTGGTCAGTGATGGAAAAGGCCATAAATCTGTACAAGATTACGTAAGAGAGCTCGGATTGTCAGAATCTGTAATATTTTCAGATAAGTCTCTTGAGACAAAAGGATTGTATTAATATAAAAAATATTTACTCTTCGTCGCTTTTCGAGGGCTTTGGTTTGGCATCCCTGGAGGTTAAGGCGTCCGGGCTCTCTTACGTGATAACTGAAAATTCTCTTCAAATGGTGTTGACTACGCCTTATTGTCGAAGCCTTTTCGTTTCTGTGGATTCTAAAGTATGGGTACATATTGCTCTTGGTCTTTTGAAACTTGCCCCAAAATAAGGGAGCTTTGCGCCTAAGAGGTTGTTGATTGTGATTTTGGGATAGATCAATCAGCAACCTTGATTAGAAATATTTTGATTAGTTGTATGAGCAAGGATTACGTTTGTGATTTATCAGCCAAAGTATGAACCGTTATCGATTCGCGCTAACATGGTTTGGAATGCTGCAGGATCTATAGTTAATCTTGGATGTCAGTGGTTAATATCCATTCTTGTTGTACGTCTTTCTACGGGCTTCGATGATGCCGGCCTCTACTCTCTGGCTGTTGCTATATTCGGTGTGTTTTCTCCTATTAGTCAGTATCGTATGTATACGATACAAATTAGTGATATAACCGGAGAAAATACTCTCGGGGAATATCTGTCATTTCGGCTTCTTACTAATGCAATTGCTTTTGTTTTACTCATTGTGTATGCGGTGGTTACCGTATCACCTTATGCGGTTTTGATTACGATTGCATATTCCATTTACAGGTTATTAGCTCTGACGATAGATGTTTTTCATGCTTGTGATCAAAGAAATCACCGAATGGATTTTATTGGAAAGTCTCTAATTCTTCAGGGGCTTCTTTCTGTAATCGGATTTTCAACCTTTTATTATTTCAGCCATAATCTTGTTATTACATTCGTACTCTTGGCATTTTTGATGGCCGTCATCGGTTTAGTATTTGATTATCCGCGCACGACTTCGTTTGAAGGTTTGAAGTTTGGGATCTCGTGGTTAAAGGTGCGCCATCTATTGATTCGTTATTTCCCTATTGTTATCGCCGCGGTTGCAGCAAGTTCCGCAGCTTCTCTGCCGCGCCAAATTTTGGCATCTCATTTTGGGGATTCGTATTTAGGAATCTACGCATCTGCTGCTGCTCCCGTTGCGATAATTCAGATGGGAGCTTCATATATCTACAATCCTTTGTTGTCTTATTTTGCTGAAAGTTATAATGACAAAAACGATCAGATGTTTAGAAACCTTATGTTTCGTTGTGTTGCGGGAATGACGTGCGTTTGTTTCGTTTCACTGCTAGGAGTTACTTGCCTCGGCGAAAAGGTGTTGGTCTTGCTTTACGGAACGCAAATGCATGGCTATGTGTACTTGCTATATCCCTTAATTATTCTCGCGGTCCTTACAGGCTTCATGTGGTTTATGAATGACTTACTCATTTCGATTCGCGTATTTAGAGGTGCATTTTGTGGTAGTCTCATTGCCATTATTGCCTCTGTTATTGCATTCCCGTTAATTTTGGTTTTTGATATGAATGGCGTTACGTTTGTTTGCATTGTATCTTCTTTGGTGAGCATTGCGGGGATGGCTGTTTTTCTTCTCGTGGCTTTGAGAAGTCATTTTGTTTGAGAGAGCTTCTATGCCTTATATATGCATATTTACCCCAACGGTTAATCGTTCAGGTTATTTGAAACGGTAGTGTCGAGAAAGTTTGAGTTATGTATATGGGCAATACGTTTGACTTGCCTATGAGTTTGGATGCTATTTCTAATCGACCGCAGCAGTATGAACAATTACTTGAGGCGGTTTCGTTGAACGTGCACTTGTTCCTTTCGTGGACGATCCGAATCGTTTCTGTTAGTCGATTTCTTAACGGAGAATTGTTATGTTTTTAAGTGTTTTTACCCCGTGCTATAACCGTGCATATACGCTCACACGTTTATTTGAAAGCATAAAAGCGCAAAAGTTCTCAGATTTTGAGTGGATCATTGTCGATGACGGCAGCTCCGACAATACGAAGGAGCTCGTTGAATCTTGGATTGCGGATGATGATCTACCTTTCGAAATACATTATTTTTATCAGGAAAATGCTGGTAAACATGTAGCTTGGAATAACGGACTCAGCCACGCGAATGGCGAGCTGTTTTTACCTGTTGATAGTGATGATTATTTTGTTGACGGTGCGTTTGGCTCCGTTGTAAAAATGTGGAAGGCTTCAAAAGACGACGAAAAGCTAATCGCTTTTTCCGGTGTAAGAGTCTTTCCGGGGAACAAAGAAACTGGCGGCTATTTGTTAACGATGGATGAACCTTATAAGGACTATTCATCCATTACCCGCCTAGCAGAAGGAATCGATGGTGACTTAGCTGAAATATTTTTCACTTCGAGGTTGCGAAAATACCCGTTTCCAGTTTTTGAAGGAGAACGGTTTGTAACCGAAGCTGTTGTCTTTAATAGATTCAGTATGGATGGCTATCTTGTCAGGGGCTTTGCGTATCCAATTTATGTTTGCGAATATTTGAATGATGGTTATACCAAAAACGTTAATCATCATTTGATTAGCAACTGGAAAGGCTACAAACTTTATGTTCGAGAATTGATGGGCAGCAACGCGCCGATATCCTCAAAGTTCATTCCCTTCTGCGGTTTTATTTATCGACTTCTTTTAAAAACCTTTCGTATTGTTAAGTAAGGCAGGCTAAGAAAAATTACTTGCGGGTTGCGATGATAGTTGTGTATGTAGCGTTATCCGCAGCTAATTTTCTACAGCATATTTAATCGCAGGTGGCATCGAGCCTGGCGTAGGGTAACGGCGCGCGGTCGGGGGGGCTTTCACACAGTTCCTCATATCTACGTCAAGCTCGAGCCGATGGTGCCCACTTGGTCCTTGGAGAGTCTGGACGCGTCGATTTTCTCGGCGAGTCGCTGCGCCTGCGGGTGCCGGTGGCGTACATCTCGGCCATGGCGGCCACGAGAACGCGGTCGATGCGCTGATAGCGCACGCGCATGTTCTCCGGTATGAAGAACAGTAATAAGCGTGTTTACGCTTATTTAAATCGCTACATGATCTAAATACAAAGAAATAAGAGAGTCTACGGTGCACTTAATATCAAAGCCGGACTCCCTCACATAATTAGCTCCATCGATTCGATCCATGTCTGCACGAATTGGCTCATCGACCATTCTCTCGGCCCACGTTGTCGTACTGTTTAGACCATCCATCTTATAAGCGTAAGGACTGCAAACCGCCATATCGGGCAGAGCGGGTGACAGGATGCAAGGAAGTCCAGAAGCTTGCGCCTCAATAGCAGCTATTCCAAGACCTTCCCACTTTGAAGGAAAAACAAACAGGTCCATGGCCATCAACAAATCAGGAATATCCGAACGCACACCCAGAAATACAACTTTGTCGTGAATATTTAATTCAGCTGCAAGTTGTTCCATGTCATTACGAAGAGGACCCCTGCCGATAAGAAACAAACGCCCATCAAATTCACCGCCGTCGCACTTTGCAAAAGCCTTCAACAAGAATTCGTGATTTTTTTCATCTGAAAAACGCCCAATATGGCAAATAGCTTTCTGTTCAGGAGCTATGCCAAGATTACGCCTCATGGAAGATCTTGTTTTAGATGAAAACTTGTAGTGTTTAACATCGATTCCGTTATTTAATACAGAGAAACGATCGCTCGTAACAACCGCCCTGCCAAAGCGATCCACACCCGCCTCGCGAGAGCAAGCTAAATAGTAGTCAGCAATATAACGTGTGGGGTATGAGAATAAGCGAAAACCGATTTCAGGAAGCGAAAGGCTTGGGTTTGTATTATGGCTATGAGCGATACAGAATAATCCATATTTCTTCGCTTCTTTAATTACGAAGCAAGCAGATGAGCCAATATGCACATGCACCGCACAGTAGTTATGATGCGTGCGGAAAAAATCGCGGCACTGTTTTATATATGAAACGGTGTTAATCCCATTTAGGCGATCGATAGAAAAAATAGACCCACCCAAAGCACGAATTTCAGGATCAAAATCACACTCTCTAGCTTCGTGGACAAGAAAATCAAATTGCAGAATGGATCTGTCGATATTTCGATACACATTCATAATCAACGTTTCGGCACCGCCTCTATCCATGGCGCCTATCACATGAAGAACCCTGCAAGGACAATCGCAATTAACAGGATCCATGCTTTTAACGATCAAGAGATTTCCCTCCGAATGATTGTTTTGCACTGATTATACTAATATTCGGGGTAACTAACCGAACAATCAGTTTATGGAGCTGTTTCATTATATGGGCGACAATTCCTACATTTGCATCTTCTCGGCACTCTTTGAACCGCATGTCGGTGGAGTTGAAGCTTACACAAAAGGTCTAGCAACTGCGCTCACAAAGAAGGGGAATAAAGTCATCGTAGTTACGATGAATACCGAATCTGCTCCGTCAGAGGATGCAATTGATTCTATTAAGGTTCTAAGACTCCCTTGCTATAACTTGCTTAAAGGCAGATATCCAATTCCAAAAAAGAACGCTGATTACCGCAAAGCATGGAAAATGCTCAAGTCCCTTAATATCGAGAGCGTTATTATTAACACCCGATTTTATCCTCTAAGTATTGAGGCTGCTCGATTTGCATCAAATGCAGGGGTTCGACCCATTGTCATCGAACATGGTTCAGCATATTTAACTCTCGGAAACCATGTTGTGGACCCGTTTATTCATCGAGTAGAAATTATACTTATCAATCAGATTAAAAAATACAATCCCTGCTTTTATGGCGTTTCAAAAAAAGCGAGCGAGTGGCTTTCTCAGTTTGGTATCACAGCCGAAGGAGAAATACATAACGCGATAGATTATGTCCAATTTTGCAGCGAATCAAGTAACCGTAATTTTAGAGAAGAACTTGGAATCCGTAGTGATTCGGTTTTAATTTCATTTGCAGGACGGCTCGTTCCGGAAAAGGGCATTGTTGAGCTCATTGAGGCTGCCAGGGTACTTGAAAAAAACCCGGAGGGTTGCGAAGGCAAGCTTATTATTGCAATCGCAGGCGATGGTCCGCTTTTTTTGAAAGCAGATAAAACTAAACCCGATAATATGATTTTGCTTGGGGGGCTATCCCGTAAAGATTTAGCAGCTTTAATGTTGCAATCTGATGCATGTTGCCTCCCTTCGCGGTCTGAAGGCTTTTCCACAGTCTTGCTAGAAGCTGCAGCATGTGGTATCCCCCCTATTGCGACGGACGTTGGCGGAATGCGAGAGATTGCACCCAATAACCAGTTTGGAATCCTAATTAGCTCAATGCGGCCCCTGGATATTGCTAATGGCATTCAAGCAGCTTGTCGTTCGGAAATTGGACTAAAACAAATGGGCAAGAATGTCAAAAGGCGGGTTGAAAATAATTTCAGCTGGAGTGAGACCGCTAAAGAAGCAATGTCTGCTATGGAACACGCTAATAAAGGGCGTGAGTGAGTATTTACACGTTTGAGTGCTGCTGAATACCACAAAACAGCACTCCCGACATTGCGCTTGCGCACCGGACGAGATTGCGGTACGCGTGTAGCGCTCTAACCGGCGCCATTCTCCTCGTACGGATATATAATAATATAGTTATCGTATGACTCATCCGCTCATAAGATATATTGAGTGGTTGTTCAGGTTCTACTGATTTGTCTCGAGAGAATGGGTTTCGATTGTCATTAAGATCGAATGTGCTCATTGCGATTCCTGCATATAACGAAGAGGAATGCATTGAAGGCACAGTAAAAGAACTCCGTTCGGTTGCTCCAGGGTTTGACTTCATTATCATCAATGATGGTTCTTACGATCGTACGGGTGAAATATGTAAATCGCTAGACTGCAAGGTTATTGACATGCCAATTAACTGTGGCCTTACAGTTGGTTTTCAGACCGCGGCTCGATATGCCGTTGATCATGGATATGACTATATGATCCAATTTGATGCAGATGGGCAACATCGTCCGGAGTATTTGGCTGCTCTTGTTGAGAAAGCGGTAAATACTGGTTCCGACATCGTTATCGGTTCTAGGTTTCTGACTGTCCGCAAAGATAAATCGATGCGCATGGTTGGTTCACGCATGATTACCGTATTGATTAAGATGCTGACCGGTCATCGCATTAGTGATCCCACATCTGGCTTCAGGCTGTTTAGTCGCCCTGTGCTTGAAAGATACTATTACGACAACACTTTAAATCCCGAGCCAGAATCGATTGCTTTGTTTTTAAAACAAGGATACTCAGTATCCGAAGTCCAGGTATCAATGCGCGAGCGTCAGGGTGGAGAGAGCTATTTAAACCCGGTCAAATCAATGCAGTATATGCTTAGGGTTTTCGCTACGCTGCTGATAGTTCAATGGTTTAGGTGATTATTATGTCATTTACACTGCGCATTTTACTTATTGTATTTGCCGTTATTGTTTTCTATTTCGTTATCCGGAAGCTGAAAAAGGCGCAAATGCAGGTTTTGGACTCCTTATTTTGGCTTTTGTTCAGCACAAGCTTTGTTTTACTCGGCATTTTTCCTGAGATTGCCGTACACATTGCTGGCCTTTTAGGGTTTATGTCTGCCTCGAATTTTGTTTTCCTATATGTGATAGCCGTTCTGGTGGTTCGCGATTTTACTATTTCTTTGAGACTTGCTAAGCAGGAAGAGCGATTGAATTCTCTGGTGCAGGCTGCTGCTTTAAATTGGAACAGTAACGACTTTAGGTCATCCAATGACGATTAATTGTGATATTTAATTGCTTGAGCAGCTATACCACAGCATGGACCGCGTTGCACACAATTCAGCCCTACTCGCTACGTTGCGGAACATCTGAGTGATGAAGTATAGGTAGGCTGCGCAGCGGGGCGTGGGGATAGTATTTAAGGGCAGTACCGAAAGGGTCTTGGACTCGGTAATTGTGTCTGCTTTTGATATTTTGCATTGTGCTTCAAATAGTATGTTGTGGTTGCCTCGCCTTGTCTTGAACATTAATGACAATGTGAAATAATTGATAAATTTAGCGCAATCAAACGGCGCTTTTATGTTCATAAGCTTGAAAGGTTAACTGTAAATGTGGTTTGAATATGCGGTGAGCATCAGCGCCTGCCTTGCTTTTTTGTATTTGCCGGGTATCATTGCGTTTTTGCCCCTCAGGCTGAATCTGATTACTCTTATGGCGGTTTCTCCTCTTTTGGGTGCTGCTTGCTACGGAGTGCTTCCTATTGCGTATGGGCTGTATGGCATCCCCTGTACGACCGTTTCGCTTCTTGGACCTGCGCTGGGCGTGGCAATTTTGCTCAGTTTTGCCAGTTTAATAGCGACTAGGCATCGACCCGATAAAAGGCAAGATATAGAAATAGGGGATGTCGCTATTGTATTTTCCACGCTTGCGGTAAGCGTTCTATTGGTTGTCGTCTTTTTTACCAAGAACCTCGATACTGCCGGTTCGATTTTTCAGGCATTTGATAATGGACATCATCTTAATAAGATTGCTACATTTATTGCTACTGGCAATTATTCGTCAATCGGCTTCACTGAATACACCGCGTCTCTTGGGTCTGTACCCTCTCCTTATTTGGGAACAGAGGCGTTCTATCCCTCGGCTTGGCATGGCCTTGTCGCTATGTGCTGTTCTGCCGTGGGAGCAAATGTCGCTGTCGGTATTAATGCCGTTAACACCGCTTTAATTGCCGTTGTGTTCCCGCTGGGGATGACGTATTTCATTTCCTGCATTTTCAAATCTCGTCGTTTAACGCTTGTGGCGTCAGTGCTCGTTTTGGCAGTCAGTTCTTCTGTGTGGGATTTCGTTTCGTTTGGACCGTTATATCCAATGCTGTATGCCTATGCACTCGTTCCCTCTTGTATGGGCCTATTTGTCGTATGCTTTGATTGTGATGACATTTTCAGACTCATGGGCAAAATTGGCGCCATTGTATTAGCGGGGATTGCAATTGGGCTTGCACAACCCTCAGGCATTTTTTTCATGGTGATTGCTCTTGCTCCCTATCTGGTAAGTCGAATCTACTTTATAGCTAAGGATAAAGTTGACGATCGCGTTGCCCTCTTTATTGCCAGCGGAGCCGCCGCCGTTGTCTTTTTACTTTGGTTTGTCTGCTTTCGTTTGCCTGCGTTTCAGTCTATAGTTTCGTTTGACTGGCCAAAAACCGAGTCGCTGTTTCAGGCGGCTATAGATATAGCTTTCCTTTCGACCACGGATCATACGATTCAACTTGGCGTGGCATTGCTTGTTGCGGTTGGTCTAAAAGAGCTTTGGAATTCCAAGGTAAAAAGGTGGCTGGTATTTTCCTACGGTCTGGTGTGCTTTGGGTATTTTCTTTCGGTCTCTACTGAGGGTTTCCTGAAACACCTGTTCGGTGGTTTTTGGTACACTGATCCGCATAGACTTGGTGTAAATCTTGCCATCTTGGCAACCGTTATAGCTTGTTTTGGTATCAAATGTATATATCAGAAGCTTGTCCCGTTTATTGTTAAACATTGGTCGACTAAGGTCGCCAAGCGTTATGCTTTAGCCATTTTGTGTGCGTATGTTGCTTTAATTTATCTTCCCAGTTTCGAGCTAAAAGGACTGCTCACCTTTAATACAAGTTTTGGTAACTATGCAAATATCGTAAGTCAAGAAAACTGCATCGACAATTCTCATGTTCTTACGAATGAAGAGCTTGCATTTTCCCGTAAGGCACTGTCTAAAATACCTGCTTCCGCTGCTGTGATTAATGAGCCAAACGACGGTAGTGCATTTTTGGCTTCGCTTACAGGAATGAATGTGTACTATCGCAGGTTCAACCTTCCTTCTTCTGATTCTGAAACAAAAGAGAGCCAGCTCATTAGGAACCATCTTTCCGAAATCAGTTACAACTGTGATGTTCGTAGCGCCTGCGATAAACTTGGTCTTAAGTACGTTTTGATTCTGGATTTAAATGAGCAAGATAATCCACATCATTTCTGGTCGTATTTTCCCGATCAATGGGAAGGCATAGAGACCATTGATGATGAAACGCCCGGATTTAAGACAGTGTTGTCTGAGGGCAGCATGCGATTATATGAGATTGAGTAGATTCTTTATGTTTCGCGTATACTAGCCAATTGAATTTTATCAACCTCTCGCTTCTTTGTTTGTCAATCATGAAAGGCCAATTTTGAGTTCTCTTACTCCCTTAATTTCGGTGTTGGTTCCCATTTGCAATGTCGAGAAATATCTCGATAAGTGTCTTATTTCTCTGCAGAAACAGACTCTCAAGGATATTGAAATTATCTGCATTAATGATGGCTCTACGGATTCTTCGCTAGACATCATTAATAAATTCGCTTCTGAAGACCCCCGTTTCGTTGTTATCGATAAGCCAAATTCTGGCTACGGTGACTCTATGAATCGCGGTTTGGAGATTGCAAAGGGCAAGTACATCTCCATCCTCGAGTCCGATGATTTTCTTGATGCTGATGCCCTTGAATATATGCTGACCGAAGCCGAATCTCGTCAGCTAGAGGTCTTTAAATGTAATTTCTGGCTTTATTGGTCCAAGCCCGACGTTTCCCGTGGGTATCGTACGGATCTCCTATTCAAGCTTGCTACTCCTGAGATGATTGCCTTGGGTGCACATCGTCCGTTGGATTATCCTGATATTTTTTGGGCTAAAGCTTCTATTTGGTCCGCGTTGTATCTCAAGTCATTCCTTGATGAAAATGAAATTCGTTTTAATCCCACCCCTGGCGCTTCTTATCAGGATTTAGGTTTTACCTTCAAAGTTTTTTCGTGCGCGCATCGCGTTGCCTATTCAGGACGTGCGTTTCTACACTATCGCCAAGATAATGAAAAGTCTTCTGTTAATTCTCCGGGTAAGGTTTATTGCGTTTGCGACGAGCATGATGAGATCTCTCGGTTTATTGATGAGAAGCGTCCCGATTTAAAGGCGACGCTTGGGCCCGTACGAGCACACACAAAGTTCCTCAATTACCGCTGGAATTATGATCGTCTTGGCGATGAGCTTAAGCCTGAGTTCCTTGAGCGTTTTTCAACTGAAATGCGTCAGGAAATCGAATCGGGTTATATTGATCGACGTTATTTTGATCGATCCATTTATTGTGATCCCGCCGGCGAGGGCTTTCTATACTTTGAACCGTGGGAGATTGACGAGATTGATTGGATTGCCAACGATCCCACTTACTACGCTGCACATCGTGCCTGCGAGCATAGTTCGGGCAAACTGGAGACACTCAAGACATATTGGAATGCTGGTGGCTTAAGCTATGTCTATCGTGCGCTCCGCGGAAAGCACTAACTGCGTTCCTTTGCCTACTTCTATAATTAATAAAGCTATTAAAGGTTCCATGATGGTGCTATCATCATGGAACCTTTAAATATCAATTGTTTGAAATAAAAGTCGCGCAGGATCGAAGCTTTTTCTGGATTGGCTTAATGATGAGTGGGTCCACGACCGACGCTACCACTAATGCCAATCCGTAGGCCACGGCTGTTGCTAAAATCCAAGTCGCTAGCCTAAGAGGCCATGCGAGTGCCGCATACCCACCGTTTAATGCTCCAGCATAGATAACATTAGTTGCGAATTCTATCGTTGCGTATTGTAGGAGATAGATTGAATAGGACCTTTTTGCGACCCATTCGATTGTCTTCGAAAGCGATTGTGATTGAAGTTTGATTCCATCAAATGCAACGAATATAGCCACGGTCACAATCATCCAGTTGAAGCTTGGGTCAGATCTTTCAAGTCCAAAATATGCGCTCACAATATCGATGATAAAGAATGGGATGCCTGCTGTTTTGATAAACCAAGCTTCTTGCCTATTCAATAACGGGTTAACACGCTTGACGAAATATCCCATGCAAAAGAATGTGAAATACGTTCCTCCGAGAAGCGATTGCGGAATAATGCGTTGAAGCATGCTTATAGCCGCCGCAAAAGTGACATGCTGAGAGTTGATGAGCAAAGAGTTTGCAGCGGATGACAGCCCACCCCATGCATAGATTCCTAAGGTCACAAACAGGGCAATTTTGCAGGTACGATCATCGAGGGCGTCGAACATTTTGGACAGTACCGGTGCTACTAAAATGAACGGAATGAGTGCCGGGACAAACCACCAGCCGCCTTGAACAAGGCTGCTGGTGTATCGGATGTAGTTGGTATCTTGAAGCTGGCCAGTCGCCGCTTTGTAAGCGTACAAAAGCGTTGCATAGATAAAGATGGGAAGAAGTAGCGATAGGGCTTTCCCGAAGAGGTAATCCTTGTAACTCTTCTTTAATGGCTTCAGTGCGAAATAGCCCGACAGACAGAAGAATATCGGGTCACAGATAATCGCAGCCGTGCTAGCTATTGCGCTAGCGTTGATATTTCGAAAACTGCCAAGTTGCGGTGCGATGTGAACTACAACAACTAGAAACATTGAGAGGGCTCTTAGAAGATCCCAGTTTGTAAGACGCTTGCTTGTGCTCATTAGAGTTTACTCACCTTTTGAATTGCGCGTTTTGTATACCTGAAGCTCCCATTGTTTCTTTTCTACCTTGGCGACCGAGTCGAGGATGAAGCCCGTCGCCAGACTGAGGCCGCACAGGAACATGAAGCATGCGGCGAGCATGGCAGTAGGGAAGCGGGGAACCAACCCAGTGCGGAAGTACTCAACAATGATGGGGATGCCGAGCGCGAGGCCGATAACGGCGAAGAGCAGCGCGATGAGGCTGAAGAACTTGAGCGGGCGGTAGTCCTTGAAGAGCGTGCCGATCATGGCGATGACCTTGATGCCGTCGCCGACCGTGTCGAGCTTAGACTCCGATCCCGCGGGGCGGTCCCTGTACTCCACCGGGACGTCCTTGATGCGCCAGCGGTGGTCGACGGCGTGGATGGAGAGCTCGGTCTCGATCTGGAAGCCCTCGCTCAGAACGGGGAACGTCTTGACGAACGGCTGGCTCATGGCGCGGTAGCCCGTCATGACGTCCTCAAAGCTGTAGCCGTAGATCCACTTGATCATAGAGCGGACCAGGTCGTTGCCGAATCCGTGGAAGGCGCGCTTGTTCTCCTCGGCGTAGGTGCCGTTGGACAGGCGATCGCCCACGGTCATGTCCGCCTCGCCCGCGATGACAGGGTCGCAGAGCGCGCGGGCCGATTCGGCGGGGTAGGTGTCGTCGCCGTCGACCATGAGGTAGCAGGCAGCGTCGATGTCGCGGAACATCTGGCGGCAGACGTTGCCCTTGCCCTGGCGCGGCTCGAGGCGCACGGTGGCGCCATGCTCGCGCGCGATTCGGGACGTGCCGTCGGTCGAGTTGTTGTCGTAGACGTAGACCGTGGCCCCGGGGAGTTCGCGGTGGAAGTCGTCGATGACCTTGCCGATGGTGACGGCCTCGTTGTAGCAGGGAATGATGACCGCTGTGTCTGTATAGTCCAAGATGAATGCCCCCATAAGTTATTAGCAGGTTGCTAGTATACCTGTCGGCTGGTGCCTGTAATTGCTATGGGGTACTTTTCCAGATTTGGATCGCTGAGTTAGTTGCCGCGTTTGAAGGCTATACTTTCCACTGTTATGTATTACGAGACAAGGAGTTGGTCCGTGACTGACAGCGTAGATAGTCAGAAAGCGGTGGCTAAGCCGGCCTCTCACGCTAAAAATGATTTCGAAAAAGACAAATACATCCTGAGGCAGCTTGTCACTAAGGATTTTAAGATTAAGTATCGTCGCAGCGTTTTGGGTGTTGCGTGGTCGGTGCTCAATCCGCTTCTTATGATGGTCGTCATGTCCATTGTGTTTTCGACCATTTTTGGTCAGAGCCGCAATGGTTCCATAACGCCCGAGATGTATCCGCTGTACCTAATCGTCGGTAACATTACGTTCTCGGTTATGTCCGAGTCGACGAACCAGGCGCTCATGTCCATCATCGCGGCGTCGTCCTTGCTTAAAAAGGTTAAGGTGCACCGCTGGGTGTTCCCGGTTCAGAAGGTGCTATTCTCGCTCGTTAACTTTGCCTTCTCTCTGGTTGCCGTCGCGCTGGTTATGCTGTGGTTCCATGTTCTTCCTACCTGGCATTTAATCTTGCTGCCGGTTTGCCTGTTTTTGCTTATGTGCTTTTGCATGGGCTTGGGCATGATGCTCTCGGCGCTTGCCGTATTCTTCCGCGATGTTATGCACCTGTGGACCGTCGTTATCACCGCATGGATGTACCTGACGCCTATCTTCTGGACCACCGATTACATTAGCCAGATGGCCCATTGGATTCAGGTGCTGGTTGTTGTGAATCCCATGTACAACTACCTGCAGTTCATGCGCGATATCTTCCTGTTTAACACGACGCCCTCCATGCTTACGCTCGGACTTTGCGTTATCTGGTCAGTTATCGCTTTGGTTGTCGGTTACGCCGTGTTCCATAAGACCGAGCACAAGTTTATTCTCTACATTTAAGGAGTGCTGTAATGACTGAATCTGCTATTGATTACAGCAAGCAGCCCCTTGCTGTTGAGGTTAAAGACGTCACCATGATCTTCAATATGGCGTCTGAGTCTTTAACGAACCTTAAGGAATACTTTATTAAGCTTGCTAAGCACGAGCTCTTCTTTGAGGAGTTCCGCGCGCTTAAGCACATCTCTTTTGAAGTTCACCGCGGCGAGGTTGTCGGTCTGGTTGGTACTAACGGTTCTGGCAAGTCTACGATGCTTAAGATCATCGCTGGCGTTCTGGAGCCCAGTGAGGGCGAGGTTAAGGTTCACGGCAACATCGCCCCGCTCATCGAGCTGGGCGCCGGCTTTGATCCCGAGCTTACAGCACGCGAGAATATCTACCTTAACGGCGCACTGCTCGGTTATACCAAGGAATTTATCGATGCGAGCTTTGACGATATTATCGAGTTCGCTGAGCTTAAAGACTTTGTCGACATGCCGCTTAAGAATTTCTCGTCGGGCATGGTCGCGCGCATCGCCTTTGCTATCGCCACCATTACCGAGCCCGATATCCTTATTGTTGATGAGACGCTTTCTGTTGGCGATGTGTTCTTCCAGCAGAAGTGTGAGCGTCGCATTCAGCATTTTATTGAGAGCGGCGACGTTACGGTACTGTTTGTTTCTCATTCCATGGAGCAGGTTGAACGCATTTGCCAGCGAGCGGTTTGGATCGAGAAGGGCGACCTGCGCATGGATGGTCCTGTCGATGAGGTATGCAAGGCGTACCACGACCAGTTTAAGTAGGGTATAATTTATGCGTTGTGCAAACACGCTTTTGGCGTATTTGCATGACTCTACGCTCCATTAGCTCAGTTGGATAGAGCAGGGGACTTCTAATCCCAAGGTCGACGGTTCGAATCCGCCATGGAGCACC
>CALBOJ010000046.1 GCA_937896835.1 uncultured Collinsella sp. | reverse complement strand
CGGTTTGATTCGGGCAAAAACATACCACGGGAGCGACCGTTTGCAATACCCTCTGGCCGGCATCTTCATACCGTTCGCCGAGTATGCCAAGGTTTACTAAAAAACGCGCAGGTGGGGCCGCTGAGCTGCGCAAATGTTAGCTAAAGGTGACTTGAAATATTGAGCTATTGAGCGCGCTTTGGAAAGCGCATCCCGGAACCGACGCTCAAAACGGGTCGCGCTTTCCTCGGGGGTGCCCCAAGATCGTTCCGTGTGGCTCCGGTCCAAACCTCAGCCATCTCTACATAGATCTCAATAGATCTGTCGAGAACTCAAACAGCGCATCTACCTGCGCATTTGAGAACCTAAACTCTCGGCAATAAGAAATCTTATATGAATTGACTTAGATTTTGTATATTCCGGCCCATAAGGGGATACACTACATCCTGAAAGACAAGCCGAAGCGCCGCGTGACAGACCGTCGAGGCGGCGCGAACGCAAAAGAGAGAGGGAATTTCTAATGGGCAAGATTCTTGGTATCGACCTTGGTACTACTAACTCCGCTATGGCCGTCCTCGAGGGCGGTTCTCCGACCATCATCGTGAACGCCGAGGGCGACCGCACCACTCCGTCCGTCGTGGGCTTCCGTGCCGACGGCGATCGCGTCGTGGGCAAGGCCGCTAAGAACCAGGCTGTCACCAACCCCAAGAACACCGTGTTCTCCATCAAGCGCTTCATGGGCCGCAAGTACTCCGAGTGCACCTCCGAGCTCAAGACCGTGCCGTATGAGGTCAAGGAGGGCCAGGGTGGCCGTGCCGTCGTCGACATCGAGGGCAAGGATTACACCGCCGAGCAGGTGAGCGCCATGGTGCTCGCAAAGATGAAGGCCGACGCCGAGAAGTACCTGGGCGAGACCGTCACCGACGCCGTCATCACCGTCCCGGCCTACTTCAACGACGCCCAGCGCCAGGCCACCAAGGACGCCGGTAAGATCGCCGGCCTTAACGTCAAGCGTATCGTCAACGAGCCGACCGCTGCTGCTCTGGCCTATGGCCTGGACAAGCAGGGCTCCGACCAGCGCATCCTGGTCTTCGACCTGGGCGGCGGCACCTTCGACGTCTCCATCCTCGACCTCGCCGACGGCGTGTTTGAGGTTCTGTCCACCTCGGGCGACAACCACCTGGGCGGCGACGACTGGGATCAGCGCGTCATCGACTGGATGGCCGATAAGTTCCAGCAGGAGAACGGTGTCGACCTGCGTCAGGACCCCATGGCCCTGCAGCGTCTGAAGGAGGCCGCCGAGAACGCCAAGAAGGAGCTCTCCGCCGCCCAGCAGACCACCATCAACCTGCCGTTCATTACCATGAACCAGTCCGGCCCGCTGCACCTCAACTACACGCTGACCCGCGCCGAGTTCGAGAAGATCACCCGCGACCTGCTCGAGCGCTGCAAGCAGCCTGTCACCAACGCCCTGCGCGACGCCAAGCTTAAGCTCTCCGATCTGACCGAGGTCATCCTCGTCGGCGGCTCCACCCGTATGCCCGCCGTCCAGGAGCTCGTCAAGACCATGACCGGCAAGCAGCCCAACATGTCCGTGAACCCCGACGAGGTCGTTGCCGACGGCGCTGCCGTCCAGGGCGGCGTGCTCACCGGCGACGTCGAGGGCATCCTGCTGCTCGACGTTACCCCGCTGTCGCTGGGCGTTGAGACCATGGGCGGCATCATGACCAAGATGATTGACCGCAACACCACGATCCCGACCTCCAAGACCGAGGTCTACTCCACCGCTGCCGACAACCAGACCAGCGTCGAGATCAACGTGCTCCAGGGCGAGCGCGAGCTTGCCCGCGACAACAAGTCGCTCGGTAAGTTCCAGCTGACCGGTATCCCGGCTGCCCGCCGCGGCGTGCCGCAGATCGAGGTCACCTTCGACATCGACGCCAACGGCATCGTCAAGGTCTCCGCTAAGGACAAGGGCACCGGCAAGGAGCAGCAGATCACCATTTCCGGCTCCACCGCTCTGTCCGACGACGAAGTCGATCGTATGGTCAAGGACGCCGAGGCTCATGCCGAGGAGGACAAGAAGCAGAAGGAAGAGGTCGAGGTCCGCAACCAGACCGACAGCCTGTGCTATTCCACCGAGCAGACCCTCAACGAGCTGGGCGACAAGGTTTCCGCCGATGTGAAGTCCAAGGCTGAGGCCGCTATCGCCGACGCCAAGAAGGCGCTCGAGGGCTCTGACGTCGAGGCCATCAAGGCCGCAGGCGAGTCCCTGCAGTCTGTGGCCTACGAGCTGGCCCAGGTTGTCTACGCCGACGCTCAGCAGCAGACCGACGGTGCCGCCGGTGCCCAGCCTGCCGACGATGACGTTGTCGACGCCGACTACGAGGTTGTGGACGACGAGGACAAGTAATCATGTCCGCCCGTAAAGCTCGCACGGAGGCGGCTGCCGCTGGCGCCGCCCCCGTTGACTCTGAGGAGAAGGACGTGAAGATTCCCGTAGAGGCCGTCGACGATACTGAGGTCAACGAGGCCCCGGCCGCCGAGGCTGCCGAGAACCAGGTAGAGGATTCCAACAAGGAGGCGACGATGACCGAGGACGAGATGGTGGAAGCCGCTATCCGCGCCGGTGAGGAAGCCGCCGACAACGACTTTAAGCTCAAGTTCGAGCAGGCCCAAAAGGAGCTTGCCGACGTGCGCAATGAGCTTGATGCTGCGGCAGAGGCTCAGAAGGCCGCCGAGGACAAGGCGAAGGACGCCACTGAGCGCACCGCTCGTCTGCAGGCCGACTGGGAGAACTTCCGTCGCCGCACCGCCAACGAGCGCATCGCCGAGCGCGAGCGCGCGACCGAGAAGCTTGTCACCGCGCTGTTGCCGGTGATCGACGATATCGAGCGCGCGATCGACCATGCCCGCAGCCAAGAGCTTTCCGACGACTTTAAGCAGTTCGTCGATGGCGTTGACGCGGTACATGCCAAGCTGCTCGATGTGTTTGCGCACGAGGGCGTTGAGCCCATCGACCCCAAGGGCGAGGCGTTCGATCCGCTCGAGCACCAGGCTGTGGGCCGCGTCGAGGACGCATCGCAGTACGACGAGACCGTCAACGATGTGTACCAGAAGGGCTACCGCATGGCAGATCGCATCCTGCGTTCCGCGATGGTGACGGTGACCTACGGTGGCGAGAAGCGCCCCGCACCGGAGCCCGAAGCGGCGCCCGAGGATGCTACGGCCGATACGGCCGAGAGCACCGAGGAGTAATTGAGAAGGGCCCCGGGGCAACACCCGGGGCCCTTTCTGGCCAAGTGCCATATGACAGCATGAGCCGCCGTCCGCAGGGGCGGCGGATGTAACAGGAGAGGAGCTACGATGGCTGCAGGCAAAACCTTCTATGACATCCTGGGCGTATCCAAGAGCGCCTCCGACAAAGAGATTAAGAGCGCGTTTCGCAAGCTCGCGCAAAAATATCACCCCGACGCCGGCGGCGACGAGGCCAAGTTTAAGGAGATCAGCGAGGCCTACGAGACGCTTTCGGACGAGAAGAAGCGCAAAGAGTACGACCAGATGCTCATGTTTGGCGGCATGCCGGGCGCGGGCGGCGCGTATGGCGGCGGCTACGGTGCCGGCGCGGGCGCCAGCGGCTGGGGCGATATCTTCGACAGCATCTTTAGCGGTAACGGCGCCTGGGGCAGCGATTGGGGCTCGGGCTTTGCCGGGGCTGCAGGCAATGCCGGCGCGGGTCGCAGTCGCGCTCGCAAGGGCGGCGACCTGTCGCTGACCGTCGATGTGACGGCCGAGGACGCGTTTCGCGGCGTGACGCACAAGGTCACCTACCGCATTCCCTCGACGGGCGAACAGCAAACCATTACGGTCTCGGTGCCCGCGGGCGCGGTCGACGGCGGCAAGCTGCGCTACAAACGTCGCGGCGAGTATGGCGTTGCCGGTGGCGAGCGCGGCGACCTGGTCGTGACCACACATGTGGAGGAGCACCCGCTGTTTAAGCGCAAAGGCGCCGACGTGACCATGGAGGTACCGGTCTCGGTCTACGAGGCGGCGCTCGGCTGCACGGTGGACGTGCCCACGCCCGGCGGTGCGACGGTTCGTCTGAAAGTGCCTGCGGGCACCCAGACGGGCAAGAAGTTCCGCTTTAAGGAGATGGGTGCGCCCGACGTCAAGCACCGTGGCCGCACAGGCGCGCTGCTCGTCGAGATTAAGGTGCAGGTTCCCACGAACCTGTCCGATGACGAGCGCGATGCCATGACCAAGCTGCGTGAGGCCGACACGCGCGACTATCGCGAGAAGGTCAATCGTTACAAGGCGACGTACTAGGGCGGTCGCGGCGCACGCCCACGCCCGCGGGCTTATGATGGACGATAACGAGACGGAAAGGGGTCAGGTGGCATGGCCGAGGACAATAGGAACAAACCGCTGTACATGATCAGCGTGGCGGCCGAGCTGACCGGCATGCATCCGCAGACTCTGCGCGTCTACGAGTCCAAGGGCCTGGTGAACCCCCAGCGCTCGGGCGGCAACACGCGTCTGTATTCGCGTGCCGATATCGAGCGCCTGGAGCTCATCAACCAGCTGACCGATGAGGGCATCAACCTTGCCGGCGTGGTGCGCATTCTCGATATGAAGGAGCGTGCCGAGGAGCGCGATCGCGAAAACGAGAAGCTTCGCGCCCGCGTTCGCCAGCTCGAGGACGAGTTGCACGAGTACGAGATGCAGAAGAAGATCACCGCCCTGGCCCCGCGCGACGGCTCGGTCAACCCCGAACAGGTCATGCGCAAGCTGCTGGGTGCCGGCGGGGATCTCTAGGTTCCGCCGTTCTGCCGAACGGCGGACCGGCCGACGCTGCAAGCCCACCAGAGCGGCAATCTGCCTTTCAACTTCGGCGGCATGACCAGAAGGTCAATGCCGCCTTGTTTCAAGGCACCTTGCTCGCTCTGGCGGGCTTTCGCTGTCTGCGCCAAAACATCGGCGTTGTTATGGGTAGTCATTGGGGACGTTCTTAAATGACTAGTCGAAAGGGACACTCTTGCACCAAATCTGCCGGCCCACGCTGGGCTCGTCCTTTACTTTACTGAGATAAAGTGAACGTGTAGATTCGCAACCCACTCGCAACCGTTCTATGGCACGATATTGAACGAATGTATGCTATGCGCCCAAATCTTTTGGGCAGAGTGGGAGACAGTATGGTCAAGCTGTACGAGGACGGCATCTACCTGCGCGGCGGCAGCGAGGTTGTGCCTGCGGCCGAGGCTGCCGAGCGCGGTATTACGCAGACACCCGAGGATGCCAAGCGCGGCACCATCGCGTATTCGATCCTCCAGGCACACAATACGTCGGGCGACCCCGAGGCACTCAAGATTCGCTTCGATGCCATGGCGAGCCACGACATCACCTTTGTCGGCATCATCCAGACGGCGCGCGCTTCGGGCATGGAGCAGTTCCCGCTGCCTTACGTGCTCACCAACTGCCATAACTCGCTGTGCGCCGTGGGCGGCACCATCAATGAGGACGACCACGTCTTTGGCCTTTCCGCAGCCAAGAAGTACGGCGGCATCTTCGTTCCGCCGCACATCGCCGTCATCCACTCCTTTATGCGCGAGAACTTCGCCGGTTGCGGCAAGATGATCCTGGGTTCCGACTCGCACACCCGCTATGGTGCCCTGGGTACCATAGCCGTGGGCGAGGGCGGCGGCGAGTTGGCAAAGCAGCTGCTGCGCGACACCTACGATGTCGCCTATCCCGGCGTCGTGGCCATCTACCTCACGGGCGCCCCGCGCCCCGGCGTCGGCCCGCACGACGTGGCGCTCGCCATCATTCGCGCCGTCTTTGCCAAGGGCTACGTCAAGAACAAGGTCATGGAGTTTGTGGGCCCCGGTATCGCGAGCATGACGACCGATTACCGCAACGGCGTCGACGTCATGACCACCGAGACCACCTGCCTGTCGAGCATCTGGGCTACCGACGAGGACACACACGCGTTTTTGACCATGCACGGCCGCGGTGACGACTACCGCGAGCTCAAGCCCGCCGATGTCGCCTACTACGACGGTTGCGTCGAGGTCGACCTGTCGAGCATCAAGCCCATGATCGCGCTGCCGTTCCATCCTTCCAACGGCTTTGAGATTGACGAGCTCAACGAGAACCTCGAGGACATCCTGCACGAGGTGGAGCTCGAGGCCGCTAAGATCGGCGAGGGCAAGACGCACTTTAGCCTGCTCGACAAGATTGTCGACGGCAAGCTGCGCGTGCAGCAGGGCGTTATCGCCGGCTGCTCGGGCGGCAACTACGACTCCGTGGTCCAGGCTGCCCGCGTGCTCAAGGGCGCCAACACCGGCTGCGGTGAGTTCTCGCTGTCGGTTTATCCCACGAGCCAGCCCGTGGCGCTCGAACTTACACGCCGCGGCTACATCTACGACCTCATGGAGGCCGGCGCAATCGTGCGCACGGCATTCTGCGGCCCGTGCTTCGGCGCCGGCGACACGCCCGCCAACAACGGCCTTTCGATCCGTCACACCACGCGCAACTTCCCCAACCGCGAGGGTTCCAAGCCGGGTAATGGCCAGCTGAGCGCCGTGGCCCTGATGGACGCCCGCTCCATTGCGGCAACGGCTGCCAACGGCGGCGTCCTGACGCCGGCGACCGACCTGCCCGAGGACACTTGGGACGAGGCCTGCGAGTACACCTTTGACGACGCGCCGTACAAGAAGCGCGTGTACTGGGGCTTTGGCAAGGCGGAGCCTGCCGACGAGCTGGTCGAGGGCCCCAACATCAAGCCGTGGCCCGCGATGGAGCCGCTCGGCGACGATATCCTGCTCAAGGTTTGCTCCAAGATCATGGACCCGGTCACTACGACCGACGAGCTCATTCCCTCGGGCGAGACGAGCTCCTTCCGCTCCAACCCGCTGGGCCTGGCCGAGTTTACGCTGAGCCGCCGCGACCCGGCCTACGTGGGCCGTTCCAAGGAGGTTGACGCGGTAGAAAAGCGCCGCGTGGCCGGCGAGGCCACGGGCGACCTGGCGGCGCTCGATGCCGAGCTTGCCGGCGTGTTTGAGGCGCTGGCCGGCGCGGGCATCGCGGCCGATGCCAAGGCGACCGAGTATGGCTCCATGCTCTACGCCAAGAAGCCGGGCGACGGTTCTGCCCGCGAGCAGGCCGCGAGCTGCCAGCGCGTAATTGGCGGCCTGGCCAACATCGTCCACGAGTACGCCACCAAGCGCTATCGCTCCAACGTGATGAACTGGGGCATGGTGCCCTTCCAGATGGAGACGGAGCCCAACTTTGAGGTGGGCGACTACGTCTTTGTGCCGGGTATCCGTGCCGCGCTCGATGGCGACCTCAAGAACATCGCCGCCTACGTGGTGCGCGTCGACGGTGCGGTCGAGCAGATTGAGCTCTACATTGCCGATATGACGGCGGAGGAGCGTGCCATCGTTAAGGCCGGCTGCCTGATCAACTACAACAAGTTCAAGGCCGCTGCCGAGTAACGCACTTAATTGTCCGCCCG
>CALBOJ010000045.1 GCA_937896835.1 uncultured Collinsella sp. | reverse complement strand
GCAAGGCGGGGCCGAGGCCGCCTCGATCAATTTGCGAAAGAATCTTGACGGTACCCACGCCGCCATGCAGAAAATGATGCCGAAGTTCACCGAGTCATCGACTGAGACGAGCGTCGTTGCGACCCATACAACTAAAGCGGCAACGGCATATTTGGCGGCACGCTTGATGTTGTTGCGCGAGAGGGTGCACATCCAGCCGGCAATAAACAAAAATACCCAACTGATGCTGGCACGCCAGATGTCCTGGAGGATGGTCTGGGTAAACCAGGGCATATCCCAACCATATAGGTAAGCAAGGTCGTAGCAGGCATGAAATCCCGCCATCGACAGCATGGTAAACCCACGAATGATATCAAAGACGGTGATCCGTTTTTGCATTACGAGAACCGGCGCATCAAACCGACGACCTTGCCCAGAATCGTGGGATTTGTCGCGTAGATGGGCTCCATGGCGTCGTTTTCGGGCTGCAGGCGAACGCGACCCTGCTCCTTGTAGAACGTTTTGACTGTTGCGGAGCCATCGATCATGGCCACGACAATCTCGCCATTCATGGCGCTCTTCTGCTCGCGAACGATGATGTAGTCGCCGTTATAGATGCCGACGTTAATCATCGAATTGCCGTGGACCTCGAGGATAAAGGACCCCTGGTCCGTTGCGATCTCGGTCGGGATGGTAAAGGTGTCCTCGATATTCTGCTCGGCAAGGATAGGGATCCCTGCGGCGACGCGGCCCACGAGAGGTAGCGATACGGTGCCGCGGGGCGCTGTGGGCTCATCGGACTTTGAGATGGAGACGGAAGATCCGTCCTCGTCAAAGAGCTCGAGAGCGCGAGGCTTGGTGGCGTCACGCTTGAGCAGACCGCGTGCTTCGAGTGCGGAGAGATGCGCATGTACGGTGCTAGGGGAGGAAAGGCCCACAGCCGAAGCCATCTCGCGCACACTGGGCGGATAGCCCTTCTCCTGCTGATATTCCTTGATGAAGTCGTAAATTTGCTGCTGACGCTTGGTAATTTTGCGAGCCATCAGGGATTCCTCTCTACCTAATCCAAACAAATGTTCTATTTTTGCTTGACAGGAACAACTGTTCGAAGATAATAATAACCGAACACTCGTTCCCGCGCTAGACTTTTTTGTCCCCGCGGCTTGATAAAACAGTTCTCGTCAAAACAAACGAGAGGAGAACAGAATGAATGCAGCGGATATGGTCCAGGGAAACCTCGCCCTTAAGTTCGAGGCGCCCGTCACGCCTGCCTTCACGGTCGTGAAGGGCGGCCGCTCTCATTTTCAGGCCGTGGCCACTAAGCCCGTTCACGCCCAGCGTGCGTCCGTTGCTATGACTCCTGTATCCCTGAAGGCCTCGACGATTGTTGCTGTTGCCGTAGCGTTCACCCTGTTCTTCGTGCTCGCCACGTCAGTTTTTTCTGCTCGTCACGCAGCATATGCCGATTCCGTAGCCAACGTTACCTATCAGACGGTTCGTGTGCAGTCCGGCGATTCCCTGTGGTCGCTTGCCCAGGAGCATCCCATCGATGGCCTTTCCACACAGGAGACTTCCGACATGATTCGTAGCGTCAATCACCTCGATCACGGCTCTCTTGATGCTGGTGCAGTTCTGAAAGTTCCGACTCGTTCGTAAGATTTCGGGTCGGTCGCATGGTACCCTTGTTATCGTTTAAGAGGAGGTACCATGCGCTGTCCCAAATGCGGCAAGGCACACACCCGCGTTGTCGATTCCCGTATGCAGGAGTCGAACAACACTATCAAGCGTCGTCGTGAATGCTGCTCGTGTAATTATCGTTTTACGACGTTCGAGCGCTGCGAAGATCCCATTGAGGTCATCAAATCCGATGGGTCAAAGCAACGGTTCGATCGCAACAAGCTGCTGGTCGGTCTGATGCGTGCCACGATTAAGCGCGATATCGACACGAAGAAGCTCAATGAAATTATCGATGATATCGAGGTGGAGCTGCGTTCCCGTACGCTGACGGCTGTAACGTCCCACGAACTGGGTGATATGGTGCTTAAGCGTCTGGCCAAGATCGACAAGGTGGCCTACATTCGCTTTGCCTCGGTCTATCGCGATTTCAAAGACGTCGATGAGTTTCTGCAAGAGCTCGACAAGCTAAGGTGATTTCATGTCCAACATTACCGTTAACATTAAGCGTCTCGATCCCACCGTCGAGCTTCCCAAATACGCTCATCCTTCAGATGCCGGTCTTGACCTCCGCGCCAACGAAGACTGTACCCTCAAGCCCTTTGAGCGGCGTTTGGTCTCCACTGGCTTGGCCATTGCGCTGCCCGATGGCTACGCTGGCTTTGTCCAGCCCCGCAGCGGCCTAGCCATAAAGCAGGGCCTGTCTATAGTCAACACTCCCGGTCTCATCGATGCTCACTATCGAGGTGAGCTTAAGGTCATCCTCATCAACCTGGATCCCACCAATAATATCCAGATCAACAAAGGCGACCGCATCGCCCAGCTCGTCATCCAAGAAGTCCCCACGGTCAATCTCGTAGAAGTAGACGAACTAGACAAAACCGACCGAGGAGCCGGCGGTTTCGGTTCTAGCGGCGTCGCCTAGGGTCGCTTGTATCCCTCCCGTCCGCCTCTCACACATATCATTCCATACTCAAACATTCTCGCTTCGCTTCGCTCGCTGCGAAACTGCGCGTGGAACGATATATGTGAGAGGCGGGCGGGCGGCTACTCGCTTGAAAAAAAATTACATTCTAGTTAGCCGACGCGACAAAGGAATAGTCCCTTTGTCGCGTCGGCTTACTGTATTTATACTTTCCGGTTTTGCCTTTGCAGATTCTAATGGTGGGGGATCTGGTGTAACTGCTAGCACGTATACGTAGCTGCTCGGCGGGAGCCGCCCATATATCGTTCCACGCGCAGTTTCGCAGCGCAGCGAGAATGTTTGAGCATGGAATGATATATGGGCGGCTCCCGCCGAGCAGCGGACTTTCGCCTAGCGGATATGCGCTGGCTTATCGCCCCAGTAGAAGCGGCAAAAGGCTCGTTTACGTTTTTGGGGCTTGCCTACAAGTTCCATGGTTGCGATGGCGATATCCTCGGCTGCGCGTGGTCGGCGCAGTACTTCGCCATTGATGAGCAGTGCCTTGAGCGACTCCGGATGATCGTGGAGATGGCGCAACGTCACGATGAGTTCGCGTGCGGTGGTGACATGCATGCTGGCGCCCATGCCGGTGAGCATGGTGGTGTTGGCCTTTTCCTGGCCATAGGACTTTCCTAGCAGAATCATCGGCAGGTGTGCGCACAGGCATTCGGTAACGGTGAGTCCGCCCGATTTGAGAATTGCCAGGTCGCAGCCGTGCATGAGCGCTGCCATGTCATCGACATAGTCAAGAACCGTGACGTTCTCGAGTTTCATGGCATCGAAGAGCGTTTTGAGGCGAGTGGCATATTCGGCATCCTTGCCCGGCAAAAAGACAAAGTGCATGTCCTCGAAACTGCGCAGGAAGGGGAGGGTGCGGTCCATCTCCGCGCGAAAGCGAACGTACGGTTGAGGCAAACTGGCGCCGGCCATTACCAGCACAATGGTCTTGCCGGTGGGGAGATTGAACTTCTCAAGTTCTTCCTCGCGATTGTAGCCCGTATCAAACCCAGCGCGAATGGGGATGCCCGTAATGCGGATCTTGGCCTCGGGAACCTTACGGGGGCGAAGTGTCTCGGCCATAAACTCGTTTGCCACGCAGAAGAGGTCGGTGTCCTTATGGGGCCACCAACCCTCGACCTCGTAATCGGTTGGCACGCAAATGACGGGATAGTCGATGCCCGTAATGACGCGCGCACCAACGGCAACGTTGGCTGCCGTGATATGCGTGGCTATCACGGCAATGGGCCTGCGAGTCCGAACGTATTCGTTAAATGCGGGGAACATGATGCGCGACCATGCCGTGCCACCGCCCCAAAGCAGGTGTCCGGTAAGGGTATAACGCCAGGTCAAGTCATAAATTGGGCGCGTGGCGCCGGTAAACGAAGCGGCCGTTTTGTTGCCGTCGAATTTTATGCGTCCAAAATCAAGGATATCGAGCACGTCAATCTCAACATCTTCGGGGATGCTATTGGTGCCGCGGATGAGGTCGAATGCCTGCGCAATCGCATTTGCGGCGGCCTTGTGGCCCGAGCCGACCGAGGCGTGCACGATGGTCACGAGAGGTTTTTGTTGAGCCAAGAGCGTGGTTTGCTCCGATTGGGGAGTGCTGTGCGTGGGCAGGGGAGCGTCATTGCTCGTCTGCGTTTGATCCATCGATAACTCCCCTTCATCTTTGTTTCGCAAGGAATCATTGTAGTGCATGAGTGTCACGTTCGTCTAAATTTGGGTAAGAGCGCAAAGAACGTCAATGTTTCGACGAGAGGACATTCCATGACTACCGATCAGCCGATTGATGTTGCGATTATCGGTGGCGGCCCTGCGGGCTATGCTGCAGCCATTTACGCGGCGCGCGCCAACCTAACGACGACCGTGATAGAGCAAGGCATGTCGGGAGGACAGATCGCCACAACCAATGAGGTCGAGAATTATCCGGGCATTCCGCTCTTGAGCGGTGCCGAGCTTGGCGAGCGTTTTCAGCAACATGCAGAGGGCCTGGGAGCGCAGGTTACGTGGAGCATGGCGACGGGCATCGAGTACGATGCCGATACAGCGCTGTTTACGGTGCATCACGATACGGGCGATACGCTGGCCTCGAGCGTTATCGCTTGCATGGGTGCCATGCCGCGATTTGCTGGTTTTGTTGGCGAGGATACGTATCGCGGTCGTGGCGTTTCGTACTGCGCGACATGCGACGGCATGTTCTTTCGTGGTAAGCAGGTCTTTGTCATCGGCGGCGGCAATGCTGCCTGCGAGGAAGCCCTGTTCTTGTCAGAAATTGCCAGCAGCGTGACCATCGTCTTGCGCCGCGATCAGTTCCGTGCCCCCGATGGCGTGGTTCAAAAGGTGCTCGCAAAAGATAATATTTCAGTTAGGTACCAAACTAGTATTGTGGAACTATCGGGCGAGGCCATGCCGACGACTATCACATTTAAGGACAACGACACCGGTGAAACCTATTCCGAGTCCTTCGATCCTGGTTCGTTTGGTATCTTTGTCTTTGCTGGCACGCAGCCCCATACCGAGCTTGTAGAACATCTGGCGGATCTGGCGCCCGACGGCGGCATTGTGACCGACGAATCAATGGTCACCCGCACGCCTGGCTTATTTGCTGCCGGCGATATCCGTTCTAAGCGATTACGCCAAGTTGTGACCGCCGTTTCGGACGGAGCCATAGCAGCTACCAGCGCATACGCTTTCCTACGCGGATAAGTACGATAATATATCTTATGTAAGGTTGCTATCTTTACACAAAGTGGTTGGACGATGCATCAATGTGTTGTCCAACCACTTTTACTTGCCGGCTATGTGGTATGCAAAACTAGAAAACCTAGAATACAATATAGAAAATGAACGGAGGACCTTTATGAACCACGTTAAACACGTTATTCCGATGTCCGATTCGTCGGTCAGTATTAAGCCTGAGGATATTCAGCCCACGGTGCTGCCCGATGCATTTATTCAGTCCGAAATCGTGTGCAAACTCAATAGGTTGAGTCTGTCGCGCTATGACCAGTTGCCCAATGTGACGCTCTATCGCGACCAGGTTATTGAGTATGTTGCGCTGTGGATGGAGCCGCTGTCCATTTGCGTTGAGCAGCCCGTCATTACGCCATCGATGATCAACAACTACGTGAAGGTCGGCCTGGTGCCTGCTCCGGTTAAAAAGCAATATGGCCGCGAGCAGATTGCCCGCCTGATCGCTATCTGCCTCTTTAAGCAGGTGTTACCTATTGCTGCGGTGCAGGCACTCTTTAACATTCAGCGTTTGAGCTACGATGCCCCGACGGCCTTCGATTATGTGGTCGATCAGCTCGAGGCATCGATTCGTTCGGCGTTTTCCGTCGAGCAGACGCCGGTTCCCGATACGGCGCATCAGGTAACGCGTGAGTCGCTGCTTGTGCGCAGTGCGGTTTCATCCTTCGTTTCGAAGGCGTACCTGATGAGCTATCTAAAGTTTAATGGGTTTAATAGCTAGCCAACGTATATAACGGGCGGAACAAAGGGCCATCTGTCACTTTGTCCCGCCCGTATTTTTGCTTGGTTGGACGTTATTGGCCCGAAGCCACGCCCATGCCGTAGCCGATAATGAGCCCATGCATTTCGGCATAGTATGAATCTAGCCCGTTACAGGGCATGATGATAGTCTTGGAGCCTGGCCAGCGCTCCACAATGCGGCTGGCAAGTGCCTGGGCGCCTGTCTCATTTTCCACATGGTCGATGACGACCTCGCCGCCCGTAAAACCCTCGGCTTCCATGGTATCGATGATCTTGTTGAGCATCTTCTTTTCGCCACGCGTGTGACCGACGAGTTCGATTTTACCGGCCTCACTCGCCGTGCCCAAAATGCGGATATTGAGCTTGTTGGCAATGACGCCGGCTGCCTTAGGGATACGTCCGGCTTTGGCCAGGTTTTCGTAATTGCACAAGCTGAAGAGGATTTTGCTGTTCTGTTCAAGGCTATCGAAGTATGCGCAAGCGTCCTCGAATGAGACATCCGGATTGCTTGCAAGATAGCGGTCGAACAGCAAGAAAATGAGGTCCATTTTGCCGCCAGCTGCGCGCGAATTGACTAGATGAATCTGCCGGTCGGGCTCCTCGGCAAGAACCATATCGCTTGCCGTGGCTGCCGCATTGTAGCTGCCCGACACGCCCTCAGAGATTGGCATGCAGATGGTCTTGTCTGCCAATTTGAAGAGCTCGGCCCACTCCCCTACGCTGGGACAAGCGCTCGAAGAAGCGTTCGTCTCCGCCTGAACAGCGCAGTTGAGCTCATGAACATCGAGCGAAAGGTCATCGACGAACTCGCGCTCCCCCACTCGAATTTTGAGGGGTGCAAATGCAAAGGTGGTATGGGGCGCGGTCGGTTGCCAATCGCGGAGGTTACAGCTTGAATCGGAGATAAGTGCCCAGCTCATAGAGGGTCCTTTCTATATGCTTCTCAATCATTATAGCTATATTGCTCACCGATGAAGCGTGCATCTAGTATTGAAAACTAGCACATTAGGATCATGTATGGAGTACGGTCATAAATAAATGAACCTCGCAGCTCAAAGGCCACGAGGTTCACCTTCGTTCGCTATACAGAGTGACTTAGTAGCGCACGAAAATGTAGTTGTTGTTCATACCGGCTGCGACGGGACTGATGATGACGCCCGTTTTGTAGTCGGAAGCATGGATCATCTGACCATTACCGATATAGATGCCGGTATGGTAGGAGTTAACCACAACATCGCCGGGTTGCGGATCGGACACACGGGTCCAACCCATGAAGTCGACCGTGGTGCCCAGACGGCAGTAGCGTCCCGTGAGGCAATAGCTTACAAAACCGGAGCAGTCAAAGCTGTTCGGCCCAATGCCACCCCAAGAGTAAGCGTATCCGAGCTTGCTATAGGCACGCGAAACAACGGAACCGCCGTCAACGGACTGGCTCGGTGCGGAAGGCGTCGGAGCCGGAGCCGGAGCCGGAGCGGGCGTCGGGGGCTGCGGAGTGGGAGCGGGCGCGGGCGTGTTTCCGCCGCCGTCGTTGGTCGTACCGCCACCCTTGTTGGTGTTCTCGCTCGTACCGGCGGTGTCGTTGCTCACCGTGGCCTTTTCGGCGGTGCTAGCATTTATGCCAGCCTGCAGCGCGGCGTTGGCCTGGGCCTCGGCAGCAAGCTCGGCCTGCAACTGTGAATCCAGGGAGTTCACGACACTCTGGGCTTCAGCCTGCTGGGCGTTAAGCTCATCGACCTTCTTTTGCGTGGTGGCGACGTTCTTCTCCTGCTCGGCCTGCTTATCGGTGAGCTGCTGCTTAAGCTCCTTTACCTCTTGAATGGTCTGAGCCTGCTTATCGGAAACTTTGCCGTAGTAGAACAGACGGTTGAGCATATCGCTCAGATCATCGACACCCGTCAGAACCTGAAGCAGGCTCAGACCGCCGGTTTTGTACTCGCCGGCGACATAGGTCGAGAGCTTGGCCTGACCATCGGCGATCTCCTGCTGCTTTTGCGTGATCTCGCCGGCAGTCTGATCGAGCGCTTGCGTCTGCGTGGCGAGCTCATCGTAAATCTGCTGAGTTTGGGTACCGATCTGCTCGAGCTTCGTACGAGCAGCGGCAAGGTCGGATGCGGTATCGGCGTAGGCAGGAGCCGCAAGGCCCAAGCCCAAAACACAAGCGAGGGTTGCCGTAGCAGCGCAGCGTGCCATGTTTTTGTGCGTGTTTGCTGTGCGCATGTAGCTTCCTTTCCAGTAACTAAGGGTAACGGCTAGTCCACCGTCACCAGGCTAAAGAGCTCCACATCGTCATCAGACGGCGTGAGCTTCTCGCGCGGGTTGAGAAACGCAAGCTCAAGGATACACCCGTAGCCCACAAGCTTTGCGCCCATATCTCGCACCAGTTTACCTGTTGCCTCGACGGTTCCGCCCGTCGCGACCAAGTCGTCCAGAATCAACACGGTATCTTTAGAGCTGATAGCGTCGGCATGGATCTCAATTGAATCGGTGCCGTACTCGAGCTCGTAGCTCTGGCTTACGGTCTCGCGCGGCAGCTTGCCCGGTTTACGTGCGGGAACAAAGCCGGCGCCAAGGGCTACAGCCACCGGTACGCCAACCATAAAGCCGCGAGCCTCGGGACCCACGACCTTGGTGATTCCCATGCCGGCAAAGTGCTCGGCGAGGGTATCGGTCATGGCTTTGAGCGCCTCGGGATTGCCAAAGAGCGGCGTGATGTCTTTAAAGATGACTCCGGGCTCGGGATAGTCGGGGATGTCGACGATTTGAGATTCGAAGTCGTACATTGCATGACCTTTCAATGGGTTGCCGAAATATCAGCAGCGGTTATTTGCCCGCGGTGACGGTGCCGGATTGCGAAGGGGCGACGACCTTGAGCGGCTTTACGAGAGAATCCTCGTGCGAAGCCGGCGCGGCAGTTTCTTCGTTTTTGGCCTTGGTGGACTCGGAGCGAGCGATTTCCTCATCGAGTGCATCAATGTCGGCGTCCTCGACCACGGCGTTGAGCGACTCAAAAACGCGGTTCTTGAGCAGCGCAGTGTGCACACCCTCGGTCAGGTCGTGAAGCTTCTTAAACGCACGCTCGAGCTTGGCGTCGCGCTCGTCATCGGAGGTATCCATTCCGAGCATGCTCACGAGCACCTGCTCAAACATCGAGGACTCGCGGTTGGCGGAAGACACGTACTGACGCAGGTTGCGGGGCTCGATATGGAAGCGTGACAGCTCGGAGCAGTAGCGGATGATTGGAAAATCGCGACCATCGACGAGCTCACGATTCTGCGGACTCTTGATGATGCGAATGAGGTCGTTCTCGGCGAGCGAGCGGATAAACGAAATCTCGACGCCCAGCATATCGGGAATGGTCTCAATGGGATGCAGCTTTTGCTTAGTCTCCTTGGGCTCCGTCTTGAGCGGAACATCGGACAGCAAGCCCACCTCGTAGGCGAGCGTTGACAGGTCCGTGGCGTTTTCCAAGCGCTGCTTAATCACGTTGAGCGGCATGTAGCGGGTCTTCTGCAAATGCAGGATGACCTCCAGGCGATCAACGTCCTCCTTAGAGTACTGACGGTATCCCTTAGGCGTACGATGAGGGGTAATGAGCCCCTCATCTTCTAGAAATCTAATTTTTGAGTTCGAAAGATCGGGGTATGCGCCTCGAAGTAGGTTGACGACTTGGCCGATACTCAGATAGTTGCGTTCGGCCATGCCCTACTCACCGGTTTCGATGCGCTCCGGCGTGCTCTCGTGGTAGATGAGCGTAAACGTACCGATCTGAACGGAAGAACCGTCGTGCAGCGGGGCCGCGTTGACAATGGCACCGTCGACCCAGGTGCCATTGAGCGAGCCCAGGTCCTCGATGCGGGCGCCGAGGCCCTCGCGAATAATGCGCGCGTGGCTGCGCGAAACGGTCATGTCATTGAGGAAGATGCCGTTCGCAGGATCGCGGCCGATGGTGGTCACGTCGTCCTCGAGTTCAAAGGCGGCACCAGTCTGCGGACCCTTGACGATGGACAGAACGGGGGCGGTGATGCGCACGTTGGCCATGAGGTCGGGAACGGTGACGTCGCTTGAAGGCACGCGGAATACGCAGGTAGCGTCAGCAGTCTTATCATTCTGAGGCATATTGTTAACCATGTTGTCCATGACAACCCCTAACTTATCGCGGACGTGCCGCAAATAATGAACCGTACGTAATCATACCCCAACGAATCAGTCTTCGATTTCGGGGTTCAGAAAGTCGATGTCCTCGTCCTCGGGATGCGCGAGAGCCTGTTTAATGGCCACTCCGCCCTTAATGGAATAGATGACAGCCGTGAGCATGGAGAAGATCACGCCGCCGTACACAAAGAAGATGCCGAGGGGCACCGAGCTTCCGTTGAGGCCCGGGAAGGCCGTAAGGGTTGAAGGTAAAAGATGCAGGCCGTCAATAACGGGGAACCCGAGCAGCATGAGCGAGAAGCCGGTCATGAGCAGTGCAGTGGCAATCTTTCCGGGAAAGACGACATCGATGGGGCGACGGTGATAATGACGCACGATAAGCGTGCCAATGCCCAGATAGATGTCGCGGCCAATAATGAGCACGCAGACCCAGATGGGCAGCTCTCCGCGGACCACCAGCCCCAAGACGCCGGTGAACAGCAGCGCGCGGTCACAAATGGGATCCATGACCTTGCCGAGCCACGAGACCGTCTTAGTCATGCGGGCGATCTGGCCGTCCATCCAGTCGGTGGAGGCGGCAACGGCGTAGATTACGATGGCGATGACGCGGTTGTTATCCGTCACAAACAGGTACAGAAATACCAGGGTGAGGATCAGGCGCGTAAAGGTGATGAAATTGGAGATCGTAAAGATCTTATTCGACGGGTAATCGGAAGTGCCGATAAGCTCCTTTTTGATCTTCTTTTTGATGCCCACAGGACTCCCCCGCTGGTTAACGACAAAACTTTCGCTACTATACCCGTTCCGGCGATGTCTATCCAGCGTAAGCATAGAGAGTCCAGACATGAGGAAGGCGCTTTTGGGCGGCGGTGGATTTCACATTCGTGTACATCAGCCTCCAAACATGCCGAAAAATGTCGGTTTTGGAGGGTGATGTACACGTTTTGATTCGGTGATTACATCGATCGGGAAAGTTGTTGCCTTAAGCAAATTAATCATGATGTGCGGGTCGAGAAGGGTTGGCGCCAAAAGAACCCAACGGCCGTTATGGCTTCGTTAGAAACGCGCCCCACCATGGATGGTGAACCCGAAAGGTAAGGCGCGCGGGCACGGTGACTCGGCCCGCGCCCCCGGAAGAGAAAGGATAAACCCATGGGTTACATGCTCGAGACGCGTGGGCTCAC
>CALBOJ010000044.1 GCA_937896835.1 uncultured Collinsella sp. | reverse complement strand
TTGTCGCGAGTTCCGCACGAACAGGAGAGCACTTAATGTGCTCTCCGTCGTGAGCAGGACTGTAGAGCAGCAACCTTAATATGTCTCAGGCCCGCCCCCTCCGCCGCACACTGGGAACGTGCCACGCACTTTACCTGCGTAAACAATGTGAGTGAAATATGAATCTCGATGGATACGCCCGCAGCCGTGTATACTAAACAGCTGTGTGAAACCAGGGGAGTATTCTGGCTGGACAAAATGCCTGCTTAATAGGGTTGTCAGGTAGTCCGGGCGCAATACAAGACTGGGGAGCACGTCGTGTAAGTAGTGGTCCTCTAGGGGCGTACGCTCGGTGGTGTACGCATTGTCCCAAGACCACGCGAGAGTTGGGATCATATCTTGATCAGCATGATTCTCGGCCGCAAGATTGGCATGACCCAGGTTTGGGACGAGGACGATAACGTCGTTCCCGTCACGGTCATCCAGGCTGGCCCCTGCGCTGTCTCGCAGGTTAAAACTCAGGCAACCGACGGCTATGACGCCGTCCAGATCGGTTTCGGCGACATCAAGGCCAAGAACGTGAACAAGCCCATGGCTGGTCACTTCGCCAAGGCTGGCGTCGAGCCTGTCCGCTTCCTTCGTGAGGTCCGCGTCGAGAACGGCGAGGAGCACAAGGTCGGCGAGGTCGTCACCGTCGCTGATTTCGCTGATGTCGAGAAGGTCGACGTCATCGGTACCTCCAAGGGTAAGGGCTTCCAGGGTCGCATCAAGCGCTGGGGTCAGCGCCGCGGTCCTATGACGCATGGTTCTCACTTCCAGCGTCACCCCGGTTCTATCGGTCAGTGCGCCTATCCTGCGCGCGTCCTCAAGGGCGTCAAGATGGCCGGTCACATGGGTAACGAGCGCGTTACCGTCAAGAACCTTTCCGTTGTCCGCATCGATGCCGAGCAGAACCTCATCTTGGTCAAGGGCGCTGTCCCGGGTGCCAAGAATGGTCTCGTCGCCATCCGTATGGCCTAAGGGCCCAGCCCATTTAGCCCAGCGTCATACCAAGGAGAACACTTAAATGGCAAAGTTTGAAGTAAAGAACAGCGAGGGCAAGAAGGTCGCCGAGGCCGAGCTCGCCGCTGAGGTGTACGGCATCGAGCCGAACATCCACGTTATGCACCACATCGTCAAGTGCCAGATGGCCTCTTGGCGTCAGGGCACCCAGTCCGCTAAGGGCCGCTCTGAGGTTTCCGGTGGCGGCAAGAAGCCTTGGCGTCAGAAGGGCACCGGCCGTGCCCGCCAGGGTTCCATCCGTGCTGCCCAGTGGCGTCACGGTGGCGTTGTCTTCGCCCCCAAGCCCCGTTCCTACGCTAAGCGTATGAACAACAAGGAGGTCAAGCTGGCTATGCGCTCCGCGCTGTCCGCCAAGCTGGCCGATGGCGAGCTCGTGCTCGTCGACGACTACGGCTTCGAGAAGCCTTCCACCAAGGCTGCCGTTGCCATGCTCAAGGCTCTTGGCCTTGAGGGCAAGCGTCTGACCATCATCGTTCGCGATGAGGACGTCAACGCCTACCTGTCGTTCCGCAATATTCCCAAGACGTTCATCATCACCGCTGACGAGGCCAACACCTACGATCTCGTCAACAACAACGCTGTGCTGATGCCCGCCGACATCGCCGCTCACTTCGGGGAGGTGCTTGCATAAATGACCGCCCACGAGATCATCATCCGTCCGATCGTGTCCGAGCGTTCCTTCTCCGGCATGGAGCAGAACAAGTACACGTTCGAGGTCGCCAAGGATGCTAACAAGTATCAGATCAAGGACGCTGTCGAGGAGATCTTCAGCGTCAAGGTCGTTCGCGTGAACACCTTGACGGTCAAGCCCAAGACCAAGCGCGTGCGCTATGTCGCCGGCAAGACCCGTTCTTGGAAGAAGGCCATCGTCACGCTGGCCGAGGGCGACACCATCGAGGTCTTTGGCAACCAGGCCTAAGACTCGCTGCTGTTGAGTGAGCTCATGCCTCCCAAATAGGGGAGGCGAGAGCTCAAGGTTTCGGGCGTATAAAATGGACACGCCCGGAACCGTGTATACGTCCGGTGTCATCGCACCCGAGGCAGAACCTCGAATCCCTGTCTGCGATGGCTAACGGATTCCTATTGAAAGGGATTGTAATGGCTGTAAAGCACCTTAAGCCGACCTCCGCTGGTAGGCGTTGGCAGACGATCTCCGATTTCTCCGAGATCACCTGCACCAAGCCCGAGAAGTCTCTTCTCGAGCCCCTGCCCAAGAAGGCCGGTCGTAACAACAACGGCCGCATCACCACCCGCCACCAGGGCGGCGGCGTGAAGCGTCGTTACCGCGTGATCGACTTCAAGCGCAACAAGGACGGCGTGCCCGCCAAGGTTGCCACGATCGAGTACGATCCGAACCGTTCCGCTCGCATCGCTCTGCTGCACTACGCTGACGGTGAGAAGCGCTACATCCTGGCCCCCAAGGGCCTCGAGGTCGGTCAGACCATCATGTCCGGTTCTGACGCCGACATCAAGCCGGGCAACGCTCTGCCCCTCGCCGACATCCCCGTCGGTACGCTCATCCACGCCGTCGAGTTCCAGCCGGGCAAGGGCGCTGCTATCGCCCGTTCCGCCGGTAATTCCTGCCAGCTGATGGGTAAGGAGGGCAAGTACGCTATCGTCCGTATGCCTTCCTCCGAGATGCGCCGCATCCTCGTTACCTGCCGCGCCACCGTCGGTGAGGTCGGCAACGCCGATCACGCCAACATCGTCATCGGCAAGGCCGGCCGTAAGCGTCACATGAACGTGCGCCCGACCGTCCGCGGTACCGTCATGAACCCTGTCGACCACCCGCACGGCGGTGGCGAGGGCAAGAACCACACCTCTGGTCGTCCCTCTGTTACCCCCTGGGGTAAGCCGACGAAGGGCCTTCGTACGCGCAAGAAGAAGAAGGTCTCGAACCAGCACATCATTCGTCGCCGTAAGAAGTAATTTCGGATACCGAGTTTTAGGAGAAAGCACTTATGAGCAGAAGTCTCAAAAAGGGCCCGTTCGTGGAGACTCGCCTTCTCTCGCGTATCACCGCGATGAACGAGGCTGGCAAGAAGGACGTCGTGAAGACCTGGTCCCGCGCGTCCACCATCTTCCCCGAGATGGTTGGTCACACCATCGCCGTCCACGACGGCCGCAAGCATGTGCCCGTGTATGTTACCGAGTCCATGGTTGGTCACAAGCTCGGCGAGTTCGCGCCGACTCGTACGTTCCGTGGCCACAAGGCCAAATAGGGGGTTAACCGTAAATGGCAACTAAGTCTATTGAAACTGAGGCCACCGAGGTTCGCGCCGTCGCTAAGTACGTGCGTGTTTCCCCCAGCAAGGCCCGCCTGGTGGTCGATCTGATCCGCCGCAAGCCTGTCGCTCAGGCCTTCGACATCCTCCACTTCTGCGACCGCGCCGTCGCCGTGGATGTCGAGAAGGTTCTCCGTTCCGCCGTTGCGAACGCCGAGAACAACAACGGTCTGCGTGCCGACAACCTGGTTGTCGCCGCTGCCTATGTTGACGAGGGTCCGACGCTTAAGCGCATCCGTCCCCGCGCCAAGGGTTCCGCTTCTCGCATTCTGAAGCGTACTTCCCACATCACCGTCGTCGTTGCTCCTCGAAAGGAGGCGTAAAGCTGTATGGGTCAGAAAGTCTACCCCACCGGCTTCCGTCTTGGCATCACCGAGAACTGGCGCTCCCGCTGGTTCGCAGAGAAGGATTACGCTAAGACCCTCGGTAACGATCTCGAGATCCGCAAGTACCTCGAGAAGCGTCTTTCCCGCGCAGCTGTCTCCCGCGTCGAGATCGAGCGCGCTGGCGACAAGGTGAAGGTCATCATCCTCACCGCTCGCCCCGGCGTTGTCATCGGTAAGAAGGGTGCCGAGATCGATACCCTCCGCACCGAGCTCGAGAAGGTCGCTGGCGTCTCCAAGGGCCAGCTCTCCGTCGACGTTGTCGAGATCAAGCGCCCCGAGCTCGACGCCAACCTCGTTGCTCAGTCTATCGCCGAGCAGCTCGAGGGCCGCGTTGCCTTCCGTCGCGCTATGCGCAAGGCTGTCCAGTCTGCCCGCAAGGCCGGCGCTAAGGGCATCCGTATCCAGTGCTCCGGTCGTCTCGGCGGTGCCGAGATGGGCCGTCGTGAGTGGTACCGCGAGGGTCGCGTGCCTCTGCACACCCTCCGTGCCAAGATCGACTACGGCACGGCTGTCGCCAGCACCACCATGGGCGCTTGCGGCGTGAAGGTCTGGATCTACCTGGGCGAGAAGCTCCCGGGCCAGCCTGTTCCCAACCCTGCACTCGAGGGCTCTTCCCGTCCTCGTCGTCGTAACTCCGAGAGGAGGGGTCAGTAGTGCTTGCCCCTAAGCGTATTCTTCACCGCAAGGTGCAGCGTGGCTCCATGAAGGGCCAGGCCAAGGGTAATACCGAGCTGCATTTCGGCGAGTTTGGTATCCAGGCTCTCGAGGCCCATTGGATCACCAACCGTCAGATCGAGGCCGCTCGTATTGCCATGACCCGCTACATGAAGCGTGGCGGTCGTGTCTACATCACGATCTTCCCCGATAAGCCCATCACCAAGAAGCCTGCCGAGACTCGCATGGGTTCTGGTAAGGGAAATCCCGAGGAGTGGGTGGCCGTCGTCAAGCCCGGCCGCATCATGTTCGAGGTCAAGGGCGTGCCCGAGGAGGTCGCTCGCGAGGCTCTGCGTCTTGCACAGCACAAGCTTCCCATCAAGACCAAGATTGTTGCTGCCAAGAACGCTGAGCAGCGCATCGAGAAGGAGATGGCTGAGGAGGCCGCTCTCGAGGCCAAGTGGGCTGCTGAGGACGCCGCCGCCGCCAAGGAGGAGAACTAATGAAGCCCGCAGAGATTCGTGAGCTCTCGGACGCTCAGCTCGTTGAGAAGCTGAAGGAAATGCGCGCCGAGCTCTTTAACCTTCGTTTCCAGATGGCCACCAGCCAGCTGGACAACACCGCTCGCGTCAACACCGTGAAGAAGGACATCGCTCGCGTCCTCACGGAGCAGCGCGCCCGCGAGATCGCAGCGGAGAAGTCCGCTGTCGCCGAGTAGGACCTAAGGAGAGAACATGACTGATTCGCGTAACTCGCGTAAGGTCCGTACGGGTGTCGTTACCTCCGTCTCCGGTGCCAAGACCATTGTTGTCACCATCACCGAGCGCAAGCGTCACCCCAAGTACGGCAAGATGATGACCAGCTCCAAGAAGCTGCACGCTCACGACGAGGAGTGCACGGCTGGCGTGGGCGACACCGTCCGCGTTATGGAGACCCGTCCTATGTCCAAGATGAAGCGTTGGCGCCTCATCGAGGTCGTCGAGCGCGCTAAATAAGCAGTCGCTCTTACGACTTGTACGTTTCCGAAGATGTGCGTATGCCTGGCTTGCATACCACGGGCCGTATACAGGCTGCGCACCTCTCTTCGGTTCTTAGTTCGGAGGAACATCTACCATGATTCAGATGCAAACCATGCTGAACGTCGCCGACAACTCCGGCGCTCGCAAGATTCGCTGCATCAAGGTGCTTGGCGGTTCCAAGCGTCGTTATGCAGGCATCGGCGATGTGTTCATCGGTGCTGTCCAGGAGGCTACCCCTGGCGCCAACGTCAAGAAGAAGGACGTTGTCCGTTGCGTCGTCGTTCGCACCGTTAAGGAGATCCGCCGCAAGGATGGCTCCTACATTCGCTTTGATGAGAACGCCTGTGTTGTCATCAACAACGATGGTTCGCCCGTCGGCACCCGTATCTTCGGGCCCGTCGCTCGCGAGCTTCGTGACAAGAAGTACATGAAGATCGTCTCGCTCGCTCCCGAGACCCTGTAGTTAGGGGAGATATATGTATATCAAGAAGGGCGATAAGGTCCAGGTTCTCTCTGGTAAGGATCGCGGCAAGCAGGGCGTTGTCCTGCGTGCTCTCCCCGCCGAGAACAAGGTCGTTGTCGAGGGCGTTTCGGTCGTCAAGAAGGCCGTCAAGCCCAACGCTGCCAACCAGCAGGGCGGCATCGTTTCGCAGGAGGCTCCCATCGACGCCTCCAACGTCAATCTCGTCTGCCCCGAGTGCGGTAAGGTTACCCGCGTCGGTCACGAGAAGGACGGCAAGAACAAGCTGCGCGTCTGCAAGAAGTGCGGCCACAAGTTCTAAGCTGCCCGCAACATCAAGTTGCTAGCAAAGGCCCGGATGCCACGGCACCCGGGCCTTTTTCTATCCC
>CALBOJ010000043.1 GCA_937896835.1 uncultured Collinsella sp. | reverse complement strand
GTGCGATGCTCAAAATATCTGGCACGTCGAGGACTTGTCGTCCACCAACGGAACCATGGTGGTAAACGGCGCGACGAACGTCTGCATCCAGGTCGAGCCCGGCCGCTCCGCTCAGCTCAACCCCGGCGACGAGCTCAGACTTGGCGAATCCACCACCTACGCTATCCTCCTCGGCGTCGGCGCCCTCTAGTCGGCAGATGAGGACGTTCCTTTTATGCCGGCACTCCGGGACACTCCATGGCGCGCCAGGGCCAATCGCCCGGGGACGAAGCGTTCATTTTGGCCCTTGGCGGTCACCCGAGGTAAACCTTTACCGCCCACCTATATTTGTCGAAATTACACTTGGCGGCGGGGTACAATAAACCCGCATGCGGATTTCCGTTGCGGGTGCCTCCCATCGCCGGGGCGTGCCCGGGAGCATCCGGCATGCGGCCTTTGCGGCGCTCGGTCATGTGCAAGACGGGCGGTCGGGTCTGTGGGGCGCATCAGTTGCCCCTCGCCTCGGCATGTCTTCTCTCCACGCCACGTACCTGCTGCTGAGCCTGCCTGCCAGATGATTGGAAGCAACAGCGTAAATCCCATCACGCCAACATCCCGGCGATCGCCGGGGCCTGTATACCTATATGAGAGGAGAGGGGTATATGGCGCGTAAGTTTAAGTCTATGGACGGCAACGAGGCGGCCGCATATGTTTCGTATGCGTACACCGAGGTAGCGGGAATCTATCCCATTACGCCGTCCAGCCCGATGGCCGACCATGTCGACCAGTGGGCGGCCCAGGGTCGCAAGAACATCTTCGGCACCCCGGTCAAGGTCGTCGAGATGGAGTCCGAGGCAGGTGCAGCCGGTACCGTTCACGGTTCGCTGGGCGCCGGTGCTCTGACCACCACCTACACGGCTTCTCAGGGTCTGCTCCTGATGATCCCGAACATGTACAAGATCGCGGGCGAGCAGCTCCCGGGCGTCTTCCACGTCTCCGCGCGTTGCGTCGCTTCCCACGCCCTGAACATTTTTGGCGATCACTCCGACGTCATGGCCTGTCGTCAGACCGGCTTCGCCATGCTCGCCGAGGGCAACGTCCAGGAGGTCATGGACCTCTCGCCGGTGGCTCACCTTGCCGCCATCGAGGGTAAGACCCCGTTCCTTAACTTCTTCGACGGCTTCCGCACCAGCCACGAGATCCAGAAGGTCGCCATGTGGGACTACAAGGATCTGGCTGAGATGTGCGACATGGACGCCGTCCAGGCTTTCCGCGATCACGCGCTCAACCCTGAGCACCCGCACACCCGCGGCAGCCACGAGAACGGCGACATCTTCTTCCAGAACCGTGAGGCCTGCAACAAGGTCTACGACGAGCTTCCCGCCGTCGTCGAGGGCTACATGAAGAAGATCAACGAGAAGCTCGGCACCGATTACGGCCTGTTCAACTACTACGGCGCTCCCGATGCTGATCGCGTCGTCGTGTGCATGGGCTCCTTCTGCGACGTGCTCGAGGAAGTCATCGACTACCTCAACGCTCACGGCGAGAAGGTCGGCCTGGTCAAGGTTCGCCTGTTCCGCCCGTTCTCCATCAAGCACTTTGTGGACGTTCTCCCCGAGACCGTCCAGAAGATCGCCGTCATGGACCGTACCAAGGAGCCGGGTTCCATCGGCGAGCCGCTCTACCAGGACGTCGTCTCCGCTCTCTACGAGGCCGGCAAGACGGGCATCAAGGTCGTCGGCGGCCGTTATGGCCTGGGCAGCAAGGACACGCCTCCCGCGTCCGCGTTCGCTGTCTTCGAGGAGCTCAAGAAGGACGAGCCCAAGCGCGAGTTCACCATCGGCATTGTCGATGACGTGACCAACCTGAGCCTGCCCGAGGCCGAGGATGCGCCCAACACCGCAGCCCCCGGCACCATCGAGTGCAAGTTCTGGGGTCTGGGTGGCGACGGTACCGTCGGCGCCAACAAGAACTCGATCAAGATCATCGGCGACCACACCGACAAGTACGTCCAGGCCTACTTCCAGTACGACTCCAAGAAGACCGGCGGCGTCACTGTCTCGCACCTGCGCTTTGGTGATTCCCCGATCCGCTCGCCGTACTACGTGACCAAGGCCGACTTTGTCGCTTGCCACAACCCCAGCTACATCGTTAAGGGCTTCAAGATGGTCCGCGACGTCAAGCCGGGCGGCACCTTCCTGGTCAACTGCCAGTGGAGCGACGAGGAGTTCGCCGAGCACATGCCCGCCGTGGCCAAGCGCTACATCGCGAACAACAACGTCAACGTCTACCTGATCGACGCTATCGACCTGGCCGCTAAGGTCGGCATGGGCAAGCGCACCAACACGGTGCTCCAGTCCGCCTTCTTCGCGCTGGCCAAGGTCCTGCCCGCCGAGGACGCCCTGCAGTACATGAAGGACGCGGCTACCAAGTCCTACATGAAGAAGGGCCAGGCTATCGTCGACGCCAACCACAAGGCCATCGATGCCGGCGCTACCGCCTTCCGTAAGTTCGAGGTTCCGGCCGACTGGGCTACCGCCGAGGATGCCGCTCCCGTCGAGCTCTCCGAGGAGACCAAGTCCGCTATCGCCCAGCAGGTCAAGAACCTGCTCGAGCCCATCGATCGCATGGACGGCGACAGCCTGCCTGTTTCCGCCTTTGTCGATTGCGCCGACGGCCAGTTTGAGCTGGGCGCCTCCGCATACGAGAAGCGCGGCGTCGCCGTGGTCGTTCCCCACTGGGACGAGACCAAGTGCATCCAGTGCAACCAGTGCGCCTACGTGTGCCCGCATGCCACCATCCGTCCGTTTGCGATGACCGAGGACGAGGCTGCCGCCGCGCCCGAGGCTACCCGCACGCTCGACGCCATGGGCCCCAAGGCCAAGGGCATGAAGTTCACCATGGCTGTGTCCCCGCTCGACTGCATGGGCTGCACCAACTGCGTCAAGGTCTGCCCCAAGGGTGCCCTCGAGATGGTTCCCACCGAGCAGGAGATGGACCAGCAGCCCGTTTGGGACTACATGGTCGAGAACGTCTCCGAGAAGAAGGAGCTCATCGCGGCCAACGTTAAGGGCAGCCAGTTTAAGCAGCCCTACCTGGAGTTCTCTGGCTCCTGCGCCGGCTGCGCCGAGACCGCCTATGCACGTCTGGTGACCCAGGTCGCCGGCGACCGCATGTTCATCTCCAACGCCACCGGCTGCTCCTCCATTTGGGGCAACCCCGCTGCCACCGCTCCTTACTGCAAGGACAAGGACGGTCACGGCCCGGCGTGGAATAACTCCCTGTTCGAGGACAATGCCGAGCACGGTCTGGGCATGGCCGTCGGCTACGAGGCCGTTCAGCACAAGCTGATCGCCGCTACCCAGGACATCATCGCTGCCGATGGCCCGTCCGATGAGCTCAAGGCTGCCGGCCAGGCTTGGATTGACTCTGTCAACGACGCCGAGGCCTCCAAGACCGCTGCCGCTGCCTACGTTGCCGAGCTCGAGAAGTGCGGCTGCGACGCTTCCAAGGCGATCCTCGCCGACAAGGCTTACCTCACCAAGAAGTCCTTCTGGATCTTCGGCGGCGACGGTTGGGCCTACGACATCGGCTTCGGTGGCCTGGATCACGTCCTGGCTTCCGGCCACAACGTCAACGTCTTTGTCTTCGACACCGAGGTTTACTCCAACACCGGCGGTCAGGCCTCCAAGGCCTCGAACCTGGGCCAGGTCGCTCAGTTCGCCGCCGCCGGTAAGGTGACCAAGAAGAAGTCCCTGGCCGAGATTGCCATGAGCTACGGCTACGTCTACGTGGCGCAGGTCGCCATGGGCGCCAACCCGGCTCAGACCCTCAAGGCCATCCACGAGGCCGAGGCCTACGACGGCCCATCCCTCATCATCGGCTACAGCCCCTGCGAGATGCACTCCATCAAGAAGGGCGGCATGCAGAACTGCCAGGCCGAGATGAAGAAGGCTGTCGAGTGCGGTTACTGGAACCTCTTCCGCTTCAACCCCGAGGCTGCTGCCGGCAAGAAGTTCTCGCTCGATTCCAAGGAGCCCGCGGGCGGTTATCAGGAGTTCCTGATGAACGAGGCCCGTTACGCTTCGCTGACGCGTTCCTTCCCCGAGCGCGCCGAGGAGCTCTTCAAGGAGAACGAGCAGGCCGCTATGGACCGCTATCAGCACCTGCTGAAGCTCAAGACGGTGTACAACGAGGCTTAAGTCTCCCACCGCAGGATCTGAGGGCTGACCTTCGCGGACGTCCTCGGACATGAAAGAACCCCCGCTGCGCACTGAACTGCGCCCCAATTCTTGGACGGGCTAATAAGCGGCCTACGCCGCACATAGG
>CALBOJ010000042.1 GCA_937896835.1 uncultured Collinsella sp. | reverse complement strand
GTGGGTAGAGCAGCATTTATGCAACTCACCCTGCGCGTCCTTGGCATTCATAAGGCGCTCGCCCTACATCCCGACATCAAGATCGAAGTCATTGACGCCGGCGAGTGGAATACCGCAGCCGACGGCTATGGCATCGGTGCCCAGATTGCCGAGCGTCCTACTGACGAGCGTCCCGATTTTGTCATCGGCCTGACTGACGTATTGGCCTCGGGCGTTATCTCGGCGCTGACCGACAAAGGCATCTCTGTCCCCGGCCAGATTCTTGTTGCCGGCTGCGATGGCAACCCGCTTGCCTGGAGCGGATCGGTCCCCCTCACCACCGTGGCACCACCGGGCTACGAGATCGGCCGCAAGGGCGTGCAGCTGCTCATCGAGCAGATCGAGGATAAACCTGCCGCCAAGACCAAACGAGTCCGCATCGGCTCCGCCGCGCGTACCGTCACCACAATCACGGCCACCGAGGACATTAACCGTCAGGAGCTCGTACGCCCCTTCTTGCTCGAGCGTGTGAGCACCCAAAAGGCCGAGCAGCACCCGACGGGCCCATCCGCGGCCCCAATAACCGACATCAACCTGGGCGCCTACCTGTAACAAAAAAACGCCGCAACGGGAACAGTCCCGCTGCGGCGTTTTGCTGGACCCATGTTCCCTCCCCGTTTAGCCGGACCTGCGGCTACGGATATTTATGGAATGTAATCCATTTTTCATTACCTTTTTTGTTAAAATAGACTCAATTCCATATTTTTAGATATTTCCTATAAGTATTGATTTTGCTCCAGTTTTTTCTCGCCAAGAAAGGGGTTTCATGAATCTGATTGATCGCAAACAGTACCTCGACTGGCTCATTTCGTGGAAAGACTCACACGTCATCAAGGTCGTTTCGGGCGTGCGAAGGTCCGGCAAATCAAAGCTATTCGAAATCTACCGTAGCTACCTGCGCGATCATGGAATCACAGGCGACCAGGTTATATCCCTCAACTTTGAAGACCTGGAGTTCGAGTCGCTTACGTCGTATAGAGCACTCTACGACTACATTTCCGCCAGACTCGTCCCCGATAAGATGAACTACGTTTTTCTGGACGAGATACAGCATGTCGAGCATTTCGAAAAAGCCGTCGACAGTCTTTTTATCAAGGACAATGTCGACCTCTACATAACCGGTTCCAACGCTTATCTGCTCTCGAGTGAGCTGGCAACTTTGCTCTCCGGCCGCTACGTAGAGCTCAAGATGCTGCCCCTATCCTTTAAAGAGTTTTGCTCGGCAAAAACCAATGACGGAAAGGCTCCCACGCAGTTGTTTGACGAGTACATAACCAGGGGCTCTTTTCCCTTTATCGCCGAGACGGGTATTCAGGGACCCCAGGCGCGCGATTATCTTATGAGCCTCTACGATACCATCGTCATACGCGACGTTATCGAACGCCTGAAGGTCTCGGACGTCCCGACCCTGCGCGATATCACCAAGTTCCTACTCCATAGCATTGGAAACCGGATCTCGATTAAAAAAATCTCCGACACGCTCTCGTCCAACGGCAACAAAACCGACCAGAAAACCGTAGCCAAGTACCTCAAAGGCTTAACAGACAGCCTTGTGTTGTACTTTGCTCCGCGCTATAACGTGCGCGGTCGGCAGCTTCTTTCAACAAACGGCAAATACTACGCCGTTGACCTTGGACTTAGAGGCGCTCTCGTCAAAACCCAAAGCAGCGATATCGGTCATATCCTCGAAAATGTTGTTTATCTCGAGCTCCTACGCCGTGGATACGACGTCTACGTGGGCGATATCGACGGCGGGGAAATCGATTTTGTTGCCCTAAACTCAGACGAGACAGCCTATTTTCAGGTTTCAGCCACAACGCTCGACGAAACTACCCTCAATCGAGAGTTGGCCCCCTTTAAGAAAGTCCGAGACAACTACCCCAAGACGCTTCTTACGCTCGACACGCTGTTTGCGGACGCGAACTACGAAGGAGTCCGCAAGCGCAACGTGATCGACTGGCTCCTGGAGTAACTTGTAACGCCCAAAGCCCTTGCCAGCCCCTTGCCAAGGCTACCGCCTCGATCATTTAAAGCACAAAGCCCCTCTTATCGGCCAAAACTGTAGTCTTGGCAAGATAAGAGGGGCTGGCTGTATCAGCGCTTCCGCGCGGGTGCCGTCGTCACCGTTAGCGGCAAACGACCTCGACGGGCACGTTCAGAATCTTGAGTAAAGACACGGCCACCCAGCTAAGCGGTTGGCCGTGTCTTTAAAATGCGATTGAAATGGCTCAGGTGCAGAGTCTAGCGCACGGCCTTGACCGCCGCTGTCAGATCGAACAACGTATCGAGCACGGCCTCGCAGCCATCCACCACATCCTGCGGCAGCG
>CALBOJ010000041.1 GCA_937896835.1 uncultured Collinsella sp. | reverse complement strand
ATAAGCAGGATTTAGAACAGACTCTTTTGGGCATTGACGAAGAGGCGGAGCTGGAAATAGGTCCAAGAGACGATAGACCGAGCGTTGTATTGGTGGGAGGAAGCGCCTTCATGCTAAACGATGTGACGAATCGGTCGGTTACACATGACATTGGTGTGTTTGAGGCAGACAGGTGCCTCCGCGAGATCATAGCTCGATACCCCGAGGTGAATGGTATGGCGGTGGCATATTGCGATCAGATGCCATTCAATTACGAAGATCGTTTGATTCCCTTAGATATTGGGGCGCGTTTTATCAGGTACTTTACGCCATCCTTGGAGGATCTGGTGGTAATGAAGCTCTATGCCTACCGTCCGAACGACATCGTCGATCTTCATAGTCAGGCATTCGTCGACCGACTTGATTGGGGACTGCTCGAACGGCTTATATTCGACGAGGGGGAGGCGCTGGCGTCGTCGCCTTCGGAGCGGAGTTATCAAGAGATGGTCTGCGCATACAGGCAATACAAAAAGGAGGCGCTCGGTTGAATCTGACCTTGAGGGATTCTTAAAAGGCTATTGCCGAGAGCTGTCCGGACAGCAGTCACTGAGTTTTAGAAAACTGGTTGAGCAGGCGATGACGGTTGCGCCGCGCGTGGCGGAGCCTCTGTTTTTGCTCGCTTTGGCGCAAGGAAAAGCCGAATACGTTCTGGGTTTATCCGAGGGCTCGTGGATGGAAGAAGATTACCGAGGCGTTTTGTCCTTGTACGGCCAAGCGGGTAGCATGGCGTCTCTATGCACCAAAATTGAGCTCCCTAATCGTTATGCCAACGTTTGGCGTGCGTATAGAGCGGTGAAGGAAAAGCCAGTGGCGGACAGAAGGATCAACGCCCTGATGCGAAAAAGAACATTGGGAGCGCTAGGGGAATCGGGCATAACGCGCTACGGTCTCTGCCGCGATTTGAATCTGAATAAGGGAAACGTGTACGCATACTTAGCCGGCGATGACTCAAAGGTGAGCAGGGAGACGGCGCGCCGCATTATGGAATATGCGGAGGAGAGGGGCACCCAAGAAGGGGCCGGGCACCCGGTGCGTGTGACGGGGTAAGATTGATCGCGGTTTTGGTTGATAATCGATTGGGTTTGTTGGGCGGAGTCTATGTCTGCTATTGATATTGCGCTTGTTGTGATTGCCTTGGTGGCGGTGGGAGTTGCTGTGGTTTGCGCCCTGCAGCTTAAAG
>CALBOJ010000040.1 GCA_937896835.1 uncultured Collinsella sp. | reverse complement strand
CTCATTCGACGTCTTGAGGATTCCAAGCGCATCCGCGACAAGGTGAAGGCCGAGCGAGACGCCGGCATTGCGGCCGCACAACAAACCGTCGACGCCACGCGCGCCCAGCTCGAGACGCTGCGTCATGAGTATGCCGAGCTGCAACGCAATCCCTCGGCAAATCCCGCCAACTATACGGTGCGCACCAGCGAGCTCTCGATGCAGATCTCCGACACGGCAGATGCCCTGCGTAAAGCCGAAGAAGATGTCCCGCGCATCACCGCCGACCTTGAGCACTCGCTTGCCGCAGCCGAGCAGGCCGTCGAGCAGGCTCAAGCCCCTATCGCCGACGCAAAACGCGCGCACCAAGCCGTGACGACCGAAGCCGATGCCGCGCGCGACGAGCTGCAGACGGCGAAAACTGCCGCCGCAACTCGTCAGCGCGACCTGCGCGAGAAGATCACTGCCGAGGACAAGGCACGCCGCCAACAGGAGCAGACCATCGCCAACGCCCAAGCAGATGCCGCACATGCGCAGTCGATCATCGAACAGGCGACCGAGGTGCACGACCACCCAGAGATCACCGAGTCGCTTGCAGGGTCCTTGGCCCGAGACAAAGCCGAACACACCGAGACCGAGCGAGAAGTCGCCCAGCTCGAGGCTACCGAGGATGACGTACGAGAGCGCACCCGCGACTCACGCATCAAATTCACCGGTGCCATCGTCTGCATCGTCGCCGTAGTTCTCGTGATCATCTTGATCTGGCTGTTCGCGAGCAAGTAACCACTCCCCAACGATTACAAGGAGTGTCCCCAAGTGCCGGCACAAAAGGAACGTCCCCAAGTGCCACATTGACAGCCAAGGCAACGCCGATGTTTTGGCACCGACAGCGAAAACCCGCCAGAGCGAGCAAGGTGCCTTGAAACAAGGCGGCATTGACCTTCTGGTCATGCCGCCGAAGTTGAAAGGCAGATTGCCGCTCTGGCGGGTTTGCAGCGTCAACTGGTTACGCGGTTTGGTAAAACCGCGTAACTACAAAGGTCGCGCCCTTGAAGTTGAACGTCAGATTGTCCAAATGCGGCCCGCGCAGCGTCGGCCGGTTACGGCGTTTGGAAAACGCCGTAACCTACAAAATGAGCATGGCGTCGCCAAAGCTGAAGAAGCGGTAGCGCTCCTCGATGGCGGCGGCATAGGCATCCATGATCTGGTCGCGGGTGGCAAGCGCGCTTACGAGCATCATGAGCGTGGAGCGCGGCACGTGGAAGTTCGTGATCAGCGCGTCGACCACGTGATAGGTCGAGCCGGGCATGAGGTAGAGCTGCGTCGTGGCGTTCTCGCGCACCACGATGTCACCGCGGCCGAGCGTGTCGGCGCCGTCCTCGCGGCCTTCAAAATAGCGCGCCGTCACAGCCGGATCGGGCACCGGAGCATCGGCGTCAAACGCGCTCTCGAGCGAGCGCACCGCCGTGGTACCGACAGCAATCACACGATGGCCCTCGGCCTTCGCCTTATGCACGGCGTCGACCACCTCCTGTGACACGTGGTAGCGCTCGGTGTGCATCACGTGCTGCATGGGGTCGTCCTCTTCCACCAGGCGGAAGGTGTCGATGCCCACCTCGAGCTCGACGGCGGCAAACTTTGCGCCCTTGGCCTCGATGGCAGCCATGAGCTCGGGCGTGAAGTGCAGGCCAGCCGTGGGAGCAGCGGCCGAGTGCTCCTCCTTCATGGCGTACACGGTCTGGTACTTCTCGGGGTCGCCCTCGTAATCGGTGATGTAGGGCGGCAACGGCACGTGACCGGCGGCGTGAATGGCCTCGTCGAGCGTGCGCGGGTCGCCAGCGGCATTGCAGCCCGCCGGCTCAAAACGCACCAGGCGGCCGCCGCGGCTATCGGTGACAAAGTCGACAACCTCGGCCGTCAGCACCACGGGAGCCCCCTCGGGCGCATGGGCGCCACCGGCGCGATACTCAATCTGAGCACCGGGCTTCAGACGCTTGCCCGGCTTGACCAGGCACTCCCAAACGTGACCCAGCGGGTCAATATCCTCGCGGCGCTTGAGCAGCAGCGTCTCGACCACACCGCCCGAGCCGGCCTTGCGACCGATCAGGCGGGCCGGCATAACACGCGTCTGGTTGATGACGAGCACGTCGCCCGGCTCGATATAGTCGATGATGTCACGGAAGATGCGGTGCTCGACGGTGCCGCCATGCTCTAGCGGCGTTCCTGTCTCGGAGCCTTTGCGATCAACCACCAGCAGGCGGCAGGAGTCGCGCGGCTCGGCAGGCGCCTGGGCGATGAGCTCTTCGGGCAGGTTATAGTCAAAATCATCGGTACGCATAGACACGTCGGATTCTCCTTATATAGCTAAAGTCCGCTCTACATCCTAGCAGGCTGACGTCCCAAATGAACTACTTTTTGGCGGCTTTGCGCTCGTCGCGGATGCGGGCGCGGTCCATGGCCGCCTCGACAGCCGAGAAGCGGCAACCACAGTAGTTCTGCCGATACATGCCAAGCTCGCGCGAACGGCGAGTCGCCTCGGGGTAATACGGGCGAAAATCGCGAATCACCGGGGTGAGCCCATGTGCCGCCGCCAAGCGCTCAAGCACGTCATTGCAGGTATCGAACAGCTGGTACGGCGAGACGGCGAGCGTCGTGCCCACAAACTCAAACCCGCGCTCCTGGGCCACGCGGCACGCCTCGGCCAAGCGCAGGGCATAGCACGCGCGACAGCGACGAGGCCGATCGGCACCCAGCGGTGCCACGCCGGTCTCCCAGCGATCGCGGTCCTCCCCTGCCTCGATGAGCTCGATGTCGCCATCGGCACACCACCGGCGCAGCTCGTCCAAGCGGCGCTGCCATTCATCGCGCGGTTGAATATTGGGGTTGGTCCAGCAAATCGTGGGCTCAAACCCCTCCTCGCGCAGCAGGCGAACCGGCTCCAGCGAGCACGGCGCGCAGCAAGCATGCAGCAGCAACGGCTTCATCGACATCTCCTCACCCAAAAAAGCGCACGCCAAAGGACGTATCCTCGCAGGCGACAATGCGGCGGTCGCGCAAAATGGTCCGCACGTAACACCAATCGCCCACACAGCCCGACAAATGCAAGCCGGCCGCCAGATAGCACAGCAGCGGATAGCCCGAAAACGCAAACCCCAGGGCAAACGCTGTCGTCACAACAACCGTCGGCGCCAGGCAAATCGCCACATACCGCCGGCGCGAATACACAATCCCCTCAGCGCAGGCATAAATCATGCACGTCTCACGGTTCGCTCCAAAAGTCACGTGCGCACCCGTGGGCGCCAGCAGCTTAAAAAACGCACCGTGCACCAGCTCATGCACGGCAAACGACGCCGCAGAGACGACCACCGAGCCGACCATCCAGCCCAAGACCGCCGTCCAGCCGCCCGCGTCGGCCGCATCCAGATCCGCGGGCCCACCCAGCAGCATAAACACCGGCACCAGGCACACGGCAAATGCGCCAAGCACGGCCATCCCCCACACAAAGCAGGCGTGCAGGAAATCCTCGTCTTCAAACGCATGTATGTTGGAAATCTCATTCATAGCATCTTAGGATAGCGCCCCCGTCACGCACCCGCCCGCATGTGCAATAATGTCGAACGATATGCACGAATTGACCACCGCGTCGCCAGGCCTCGCACCCGGCTGCGCTCTCACCATATGCGAAGGAGTCCCATGGCATCCAAATACTCCATGAACGACCGTCCCAGCTGGCCTCGCCGCGCCATCGTTACCGCCGGCGAGCCCTACGGCAACAAGGGCCTTCACTTTGGCCACGTTGGCGGCGTCTTTGTCCCGGCCGACTTCTTCGCCCGTTTCCTGCGCGACCGTCTGGGCCGCGAGAACGTCATCTTCACCTCGGGCACCGACTGCTATGGCTCGCCCATCATGGAGAGCTACCGCAAGCTCAAGGAGAACGAGGGCTACGACAAGTCCATTAACGAGTACGTCGAGTCCAATCACTCCCGCCAGGCCGCGACCCTCAACAACTACAACATCAGCTGCGATATCTACGGCGGCTCGGGCCTTGAGCCGGCTGCGCAGATTCACAACGAGGTGACCGCCGAGATTATCGAGCGCCTGCACGAGCAGGGCACCATCTCAAAGCGCTCCACGCTGCAGTTCTACGACGCCAAGGCCGGCACTTTCCTCAACGGCCGCCAGGTCATCGGCCGCTGCCCCATCCAGGGCTGCAAATCCGAGAAAGCCTATGCCGACGAATGCGACCTGGGTCACCAGTTTGAGCCCGAGGAGCTCATCGCGCCCAAAAGCCAGCTTACTGGCGAGGTGCCCGAGCTGCGCCCGGTCGACAACCTCTACTTCGACCTGCCGGCCTACCTCGACTTTATGAAGACCTACACCGCCAAGCTCGCCCAGAACCCACAGGTTCGCTCCGTGGTCTCCAAGACCATGGAGGAGTGGCTGCTGCCGGCACAGCTCTACATCCAGAACAAGTTCCGCGAGGCCTTCGACGCCGTCGAGGACCAGCTCCCCGAGCACACCGTACTGGAGCCCGAGGGCAACAAGAGCAGCTTTACCGTCACCTTCCCCAGCTGGAAGGAACGCGACGACGCCCACGCGGTGCTCGCCAACGGCGGCGTGCGCTTCCGCAGCGGCAAGGCGCTCGTGCCCTTCCGCATCACCGGCAACATCGACTGGGGCGTTCCGGTGCCCGAGGTCGACGGCGTGACCGACGTCACCTGCTGGTGCTGGCCCGAGAGCCTGTGGGCGCCCATCAGCTACACCCGCACCGTGCTCGCACGCGATGCCAAGGCCGCCGGCGTGACCGAGGGCGTCGCCGCTCAGGATGCCGCCCTCATGGGCGAGCCCGCCGCCGATTCCACGCAGGTCCCCGCGCCCACCTACCAGCACAGCTCGCTCGACTGGCGCGACTGGTGGTGCTCGGACGACGCACAGATCTACCAGTTCATCGGTCAGGACAACATCTACTTCTACTGCATCGCGCAGACCGCCATGTGGGAGGCCCTGGGTTGGGACCTCACGCAGAGCACCGTCAGCGCCTGCTACCACCTGCTCTACATGGGCAAAAAGGCCAGCTCGTCCTCGCAGACGCCTCCCCCGCCGGCAGACGACCTGCTCAACCACTACACCTGCGAGCAGATGCGTGCGCATTGGCTGTCGCTCGGCCTGTCCGAGAAGCCGGTGAGCTTTAGCCCCAAGGCATACGACACGCGCGTGACCGGCAAGGACAAGGACGGTAACGAGGTGCGCGCCTGCGACGACAAGCGCGTTATCGACCCGGCCCTTAAGGAGAGCGCCCTTTTGACCGGCGTGTTCAACCGTCTGGCCCGCAGCTGCTTCTACGGCGTCGCCGTCAAGGAAGGCGACGAGAGCCCCTACCGCAACGGCTGCATCCCCGCCGGTGCCGCTTCTGACACCGTGGTCGAAGCCGCCCAGCAGGCAGCCCTCGCCTTTGAGCAGGCCATGTACAAGTTCGAGACGCACCGCGCGCTTGCCGTGTGCGACGACTACCTGCGCGCCGCCAACAAGCGCTGGAGCGACGCCTCTAAGGCCGCCAACAAGCTTGAGGGCGAGCCGGCCAACGCCGCGATGACGCAGGCCCTCGTCGACGCCTTTACCGAACTGCGTGTGGCGACCGTGCTCATGCACGGCATTGTCCCGGCCGGCTGCGAGCTCATCTGCGAGTACTTCGACGTCGACCCGGTCGCCTTCTTTAGCTGGGATAGCATCTTCGCCTCCACGGACGAGTTTGTGGAGAGCCTGGGCGAGAAGCCCGGCGAGCACCGCGTGAAGCCGCTACCCCCGCGCTTCGACTTCTTCAGCAAGCACGAGAGCCAGTACTAGGCAACCGCAATGCGCCCGGGAATGATTATTCTGGGACGGGGATTAAAAAATCATTCCCGGGCGCCGCAAAGCAGTCTTTTTGGGACGGGAATCACTAAATGATTTTTAATCCCCGTCCCAGAATAATCATTTAGGTGGAAGGAAAGACGGATGTCCAAGCCGCGTCGTCGTAAGCAGAAAAAGCAGGTCAAGGCCGAGCTCAAGCTCAGGCAGTTTGCCGCCACCGAGCTTTCCGACCAGCTTGCCGCCCAACCCTCCGCCGCCGACCTGCCGCGCTTTATGGTCGACACGGTCGCCGGCGCCTATGCGCCCGCCGATGCCGAGCTTATGATCGAGGGCTTCGGCGCCGCGGCCACACGCCCGGTCACGCTGCGCGCCAACACGCTCAAGGCAACCGCCGAGGACATCGCCGCGGCGCTCGATGCCGCCGGCATCGCCCACCGCCCCGTCGCATGGTACCCGGACGCTTCCATCCTGCCCGAGGCCCAGGTTTCCGACCTGTGGGACCTCGACATCTACCGCGACGGCAAGATCTACTTGCAAAGTCTGTCGTCCATGATGCCGCCGTTGGTCTTGGGCGCCCAGGCCGGCGAGGACATCCTGGACATGTGCGCGGCCCCCGGCGGCAAGACGACGCAGATCGCCGCCCTCACCCAGGGCCAGGCACACCTCACCGCCTGCGAGATGAGCATTCCCCGCGCCGAGAAGCTCGAAGCCAACCTCCACCGCCAAGGCGCAAAAAACGTGCCCGTCATGCGCATCGACGCACGCGAGCTCGACGAGTTCTTCCGCTTTGACCGTATCCTGCTCGACGCTCCCTGCACCGGCACGGGCACCGTCGTCAGCGGCAACGAGAAGAGCCTGCGCGGCCTCACCGAGCAGTTGCTGAGCAGGTGCGCCCGCTCGCAGCGAGCACTTCTGGACCGCGCCATGGGAGCCCTCAAACCGGGCGGCACGCTCGTCTATTCGACTTGTTCGATCTTGCCGCAGGAAAACGAGGACGCCCTGCAAGAGGCCCTCGACAAGCACATGGACTGCGAGCTTATCCCCCTCGATGGCACGCCGAGCGAAAGTGAGGCACGCCGCGCCCAGGAAGCTGGTGAGGAGCCGCGCATCGAGTCCAACGCCCTGACCGAAGCCATTGCCGCGGGTCAGGTATCGGCCATCGCCAACGGCCTGCCCGGCACGCTCACCATTCCGCCCAGCCGCGACTTTGAGGGCTTCTACATTGCCCTGATCCGAAAACGCAGTTAGCGCACGGATCCAAAACTCAACAAGCTATCTCCGTGCGCGTTTGCCCTGCTGGTCGCGATGCTGTTTAAGCATCGTGCGCTCCTTGCGTTCGGCCCTTTTGCCCTTAATGGCCGTGACCACAAAGTAGATGACCGCGGCGGCAACAATTGCGCCCACACACAGGCCAATCGAGCCAAACATTGCTGTCAATTCCATACCGCGTCACCTCTCTTTTAAACGGGACTTTCAAGATAGCACCTCGATCCCCGCCACCACAGCTCCTTCACGTTCGCCGGCCCTTCGGTCTAACGAATTGCGTAGCGGGGAAAAATCAACTCGTCAAACGATTTAGCATTCGCAATTCCGGCTGCATCGCGCCGGCCGTCATCGCATAGAATCGAGCTTCCATGGATACCCTCAACGATCTAAATGAGCGCGTCGACGCCTTCGTCGGCACCAGCTCCTTCGACACGCCTGCCGCGGCAAACGACCAAGCCCCCATCGATGTGCCCGCCGAGGTTCACGAGGACATCGTCGCCTCGGTCGATTTCTCCGAGGTCGAGCTCGCAGACGAGTTCACCGAGCCCCAGGTAGCCGTGACCCCCAACGGACTGCTCCCCATGGAGCCGCTGCCCATCGACGGGCGTTTGCGCAAGGCGGCCCTTCGCATGCCTGACGAGATTGAGGAGGCCAGCGGCTTCACGCTCTTTGGCCGCCGCATCAAGTCGCTCATTTACACCACCGATGTCGCGGTTATCCGCAACTCCAACGCCGATGCCGTCTTTGCGGTCTACCCTTTCACGCCGCAGCCCGCCATTACGCAAGCGCTGCTGACCGTCGCCGAGTGCCCGGTCTTTGTAGGTGTGGGCGGTGGCACCACCACTGGTAAGCGCTCCGTGCAGATGGCAGCCGTCTCCGAGATGCAGGGCGCGGCGGGATGCGTGGTCAACTCCCCCGCCACCGCCGAGATGGTCGAGCACATCACCAACATCGCCGACATCCCCGTCATCGCTACGGTCGTTCGCTGCGACGACGATGCCCACGCCAAGGTGCGCGCTGGAGCCAAGATTCTCAACATCGCCGCTGGCAAGAACACGCCCCAGGTCCTACGCGAGCTGCGCAAGCACTATCCCAACCTGCCGCTCATCGCGCCGGGCGGCAAGACGCCAGAGAGCATCCGTGAAACCATCGCCGCCGGCGCCAACGCCATCATCTGGACGCCGCCTTCGGCCCAGCAGCTACAGACCGACATGATGCAGCGTTATCGCAAGATGAAGGAAGACGCCACACCTGTCATCTCGCACGACGATGTGCCCATTATCGACCAGGTCTCCGCCGCCGAGGTCAGCCAGGTCGAGAACATGAATCCCGACGTGCCGATTCCCGACGAAGTCATCGAGCGCGTCGCTTCGATCCACGAGCGCGTCGAGGAGCATCGCGCCAACCGCGGCCTCAAGCCGTCACTGCACGGCTTCTTCTTCCGCGGAAAGAAACGCTAACCCCCAACAGCAAGGCCCGCCCCACAAACGTGAGGCGGGCCGTTTTCGTTTGAGCAATCATGCAGCGATGTGATGGGGCAAACTAATCCACGCGCTTGTCGCCCATAAAGAAGAGCGCCACCGTACCAGGTCCGGTATGCGAGCCAATCAGAGTACCGATGTTATTGATCTCAATCTTGCCTTTAAGCTGCGGAATCTGTTCCTCGATCAGCGCCGCAACTGCTTCGGCATCCTCGCGGCACGCCGAGTGCGACATGATGCACTTACCCGAATAATCCGCACCGTCCTGCACGTGTGCCATCATGGTCTTAGCCATCTCGGAAATCGCGCGCTTCTTAGTGCGAATCTTCTCACGTGGCGACAGCCCACCTTCGCAATCGACCGTCATAAGCGGGCAAATCTTAAGCGCCGTGCCGATGATCGCGCTCGCAGCCGAAATGCGACCGCCGCGCAGGTAGCTCGACAGATCGGTCGAGAAGAACCAGTGGTGCAGGTTGAGCTTGTGCTCCTCGATCCAGGCAGCCGTCTCGTCGAGTGAAGCCCCGCTATCGCGCACGTCGGCGGCACATTCCGCCAGCAGGCCAAAGCCCGAAGACGCCGCCAGCGAATCGATGACGCGCACCTTGCCGCCCTGGGGATAGCGATCGGCGAGCATCTGCGCCGCAACGCAAGCCGAGCCATACGTACCCGAAATACCCGACGACAACGTCAGGTGCAGCACGTCTTTACCCTCGGCAACAAGCGGCTCCCAAAACTCCTCGTACTCACCCACGCTCACCTGAGACGTCTTGGGCATGGCGCCCGCGGATATCTGGGCAAAAAACTCGTCCGGCGTAATCGACCGATACAGATCGTCCGTATAGACAACATCGTCGATCTCGTAATGAAAACACACGACAGGGATATTGCGCGATTCAAAGAACTCCCGAGTTCGATCGGCGGCGGATTCACAGGTCAGGACAAAATCACTCATATGAGGCTCCTTACTCATTGCTGCGCAAATTATCGCACAGTGAGCCTATATACGGTACATATGTCCACTATTTACCAAATCGAACCAATAATAGCGAACATCTTTACCACCATCGTCTCCACCGACCCCACGCATAAATATCTGAGAAAACACCTTCTGTCGTCTCCACCCAACCGCCATATCTACCTCAACTAAATCGATTTACCAAACCGTTCGGCCAACAATTCGACCTCCCACCCCCAATCGAAACAAAAGCGGCGCATACTGATAAACGTTTGACGCTGTTTATCAGTTTTACCAACCCCATCGGAAGGTGTTTCATGGTCGCATTCGATCGCAATCCGCAAGACTTCAAGTATCTGCGTCTGCTGTCGAAACAATTTCCCACCGAGCAATCCGCGTTTACCGAGATCATCAATCTCTCGGCCATCCTCAACCTGCCCAAAGGCACTGAGCATTTTATGAGCGACGTGCATGGCGAGTACGAAGCCTTTATGCACATCCTCAACAACTGCTCGGGCGTCGTGCGCGAGCATGTCGACGAGATTTTTGGCGACACGCTCACCTTTGACGAGAAGGGCGAGCTGTGCACGCTCATCTACTACCCGCACGAGAAGATCGAGCTGGTCCGCAGCCAGCGCGAGGACTCGCCCACCTGGTACAAGACGATACTTGACCAGCTCATCATGGTTGCCCGGTCGCTTTCGAGCCGCTATACGCGCTCCAAGGTGCGTAAGGCCATCCCGCGCGATTACGCCTATATCATCGACGAGTTGTTGCACACGCACCCGGACGAGAACAACTATCGCGTGCGCTATCACGAGCGCATCGTGGAGTCCATCCTGGAGACCGCAAGCGCCGACGACTTTATCGAGTCGCTTGCCTCGCTCATCAAGCGCCTGGCCGTCGACCACCTGCACCTGGTGGGCGACATCTTCGACCGCGGCGGCGGCGCGGCCAAGATTATGGACCGCCTGCTCACCTACCATTCGCTCGACATCCAGTGGGGCAACCACGACCTGCTGTGGATGGGCGCTGCGGCCGGTGAGCCCGCCTGCATCGCCACGGTGCTGCGCAACAACCTACGCTACGACAATTACGAGATCCTCGAGAACGACTACGGCATCTCGCTGCGCGAGCTTGTTGCCTTTGCCGATGCCACCTACACCGCCGGTGAGCCCATCACCCCGCTGATCAAGGCCATCAACGTGCTGCTCTTTAAGCTCGAGGGCCAGATTATCCAGCGCCACCCCGAGTTCGATATGACCGACCGCCTGCTGCTCGACAAGATCGATCACGACACCGGCACGGTCACGCTCGCCGACGGCAGCGTATGGCCGCTCACGACCAACGACTTCCCCACCGTCGACCCGGCGGACCCCTATACGCTCACGTCTCAGGAGCAGCACATCATCGACAAGCTCGTGTCCGAGTTTGTCACCGCCGATCACCTGCATCGCCATATCGATTTCCTCTATTCCCACGGCTCGATGTACAAGGTCGCCAACGGCAACCTGCTGTTCCATGGCTGCGTTCCGCTCAACGAAGACGGCACCTTTAGCAGCATGAACTGCCTGGGCACCTGGCACGCTGGCCGCGATTATCTCGATTTTTGCGACCACATCGCCCGCCGCGCCTGGCGCATGGGCGACCGCGACGCCCTCGACTGGATGTGGTACCTGTGGATCGGCTTTAACTCACCCGCCAGCGGACGCCTGGTGCGTACCTTTGAGCGCGCCTATATCGCCGATAAGAGCACCTGGGTCGAGCCGATGGACCCGTACTTTTCGCTTACCAAGTCGCCCTCGGTCTGCGACGACATCATGCGCGAGTTTGGCGTCGCGCCCATGGCATGCTCACCGACCGGTCACATCATCAACGGCCACACGCCCGTTAAAACCACCAAGGGCGAGCAGCCCATCCGCGCCGAGGGCAAGCTGCTGGTCATCGATGGCGGCTTCTGCCGCGCTTACCATCCCAAGACGGGTATCGCCGGCTATACGCTCATCTCGAGCTCGCGCGGCTGCCGCCTCAAGTCGCACCGGGCCTTTACGACGGTTGCCGAGGCACTCACCCGCAACGTCGATATCGAAAGCGAGACCAACCGCTTTGACGAGGCAGACCGTCGCCGCATGGTGAGCGACACCGATTCGGGAGCCAAGATCCGCGGCCAGATCCAGGACCTGCGCCAGCTGCTCGATGCATATAGAAACGGTGCTATCGAGGAGCGCGCCTAGCACCACCCGCGGGGATTGGCTAAACTTGCTGAGTTTGTCATCCCCGCGGCGCTTCGGCGCCAGCTTAAGGCAGGTACCATGCAAAAGCTCCTTGCGCAGATCATGAAATTTGGCGTCGTCGGTGTCATTGCCACGGTTATCGACTTTGGCATTATGAATCTGCTCCACTACGGTCTGGACCTCAACATCCTAATCGCCAACACCAGCGGCTTTATCATCTCACTCATCTTTAACTACCTCGCAAGCATGAAGTACGTGTTTGCGCACAAGGAAGGCATGAGCCGCCGCCGCGAGTTCATTATCTTTGTCGTGCTGTCCGTGATCGGCCTGGCACTCAACGACGGTATCGTGCTGACACTCAACGCCGGCCTGGGACTCGAGGCCAATATCGCCAAGATCTGCGCCACCGCGCTTGTCATGGTCTACAACTTTGTGACCCGAAAGATCTTCCTGGAGGGCGACGAGACCAAATAGCTCGACACCCCCGCAGCATTACGGCGCCCACGGACGATGCGCACTCAGCGCAGTATCGTCCGTGGGCGCCGCTCGTTTACGGGCAAATTTTCAACGTTTACGGATTAGCTCTTGAAAATTTGGCGAGTTCGTATAGTTCTTGGCAAAGACCTTACGTTTCCCTTGCAAAAGCTCTAAAGTATCCTCTGCTCGATTCATCAACGCATTGGATGTGATTACGTGCGCAAGGCACTGGCACAACCTCATACCAAGCAGTTCCTCAAGTTCGCTGTCGTGGGCCTTATCTCCTTTGGCATTGACTGGGGCATGCTCATTGCGCTCGTCGAGCTGTTCCACCTCGACTTTTTGATGAGCACCACGGTCTCGTTTATCACGTCCGTCGTGGTCAATTACTGGCTCAGCATGAAGTACGTGTTCGACCATCGCGAGGGCATGAGCCGCAAGCGCGAGTTCACGATCTTCACCATCCTGTCGGTGATCGGCCTGGGCCTCAACGACCTGTACATGTTTGTGGGCGTCACGTTTTTGAGCATCGGCTACCAGGCCATGAAGGCCATCGCCACGTTCCTCGTCACCTGGTACAACTACTTCAGCCGCCGCTTCTTCCTCGAGGGCGCACGGTCGTAGTCGATTCGCTATTTGCTTGAATGTATAACCGGTTGGAATTCCCATTCCAACCGGTTTTTTGTTTGCCGAGAGACCCGGCGACCCAATCCCATTCGCATGAAAAACGGACGGCCCGGATGTCTGTCCGAACCGCCCGTCTGGCGCGCTATGTCGAAGCCTCTAGCCTGTAACGTAATACCAGACCACGTTGTCGCCGTTGGAGAGAACGTAGTTGCTGCAGGCCGTCATGGGCGTTGTGCCGTTGACGGAGTACATCCAGCCGCTCGTGCCGCCGTACTGTTTCTCGGCCAAACCACCAATCGCGGAGACATACGTGCCGTACGACGAGCCATGTGCGTTGACAGAAAGGCCCAGCGCGCACAGGGCATCATAGACGGTAGCGCCTTCGTTAAAGGTAAAGGTGCCACCAGAAGACACAGGATTGCCCACAGCGCTCGATGTGACCGAAACCGTCACTGTTACGTAGCTGGACTCCTGCGAGCCGCTCTGGCCGCCCGAGGAGGCGTTTCCACCATTAGAGGATGAGGCTCCATCAGACGACTGGCCACCGCCAGACGCATTGGAAGTATCACCGGCTCCCGTATTTTGGGCAGCGGATTTATCGCCAGACTTCTTGCCGTCCTGGTCCTCGGACTTCTTGTTATCCGAGTTCTTGTCCGATTCCTTGTTTGAAGACTCGGAATCGTCCTTGGACTTGGACTCATCAGAATGCTTGGACTCATCTTTTGCGTCATTCGATGACTTGGAATCCTTGGAACTGGCCTCGCCCGAAGTCGTAGTCGAGCCAGACACCTTGGTGTCCTTGGTGACGACGCTCTCCCCCGTCACGGTCTGAATGATCCAGTCGATGGACCAGGCACCGCTCTCGGAAGGATGGACGAAACCCAGCGAGACGACGATCAGAATGGTGCACGCGGCAGTCAGGACGCCGAGGAACGTCTTGCGACGAAGGGCGGACGCCGCCGAAGCGGCGCCCTGTTGCTTTGCATCGTCAAGCTGGATAAACGAGGAATCTGGTTGCTTGGGGTCAGCGTCCTTGGATTTATTGGACACAGCCCTCACCTACCGACGTTTGGTGAACACGAACACGCCGACGATGGCGAGACCGATGACGCCGGCGGCAACGCCAACAATGGCGAGCGGGTTGGTGCCAGCCTCCTGCTCGGAGGCACTAGAGGACTTCTTAGCAGTGGTCGTGGAAGCAGCACCCGTATCGGACTTGGAATCGGACTTCTTGTCGGACTTGCTGTCCTTCTTGTCAGACTTCTTCTCGTCCTTCTTATCGGACCTATCGGTGTCCTTCTTGTCGGACTTGTTGTCCTTGGTCTCGGTCTTGGTCGACACCGTCGTCTTGGTCGTCGGCTTATGACCCGGGGCGATAGCGCCGCCGGCCTGCTGGCCCTTAGAGCCGGAGCCGGAACCCGTGCCAGTGCCAGCGCCAGCGCCGGAACCGTTGCCAGCGCCACCGTTGCCACCATTAGTGCCAGAACCGCCATTGCCGCCAGGGTTAACGGCATTCTTGGTCCACTTGGCATACAGTGTCAGATCGGCCGTCACTGGCGTACTGAAGTCATACGCCTGCGTGCAAGCCTCATCGGTATACCAACCACCGAAAGTGTAGCCATCGCGCGTCGGATCGGCCGGCTTGACCAGCTTGCCGTCGGCCGTAGCAACAAACTTAGTGTCGCAAGCAGACCCGCCGTTGGAATTAAAGGCAACCGTCCAAGACTCAACAGCCCCCAGCTTGAACAGAGTACCCGAATCATTGATGTAGTACAGGTTGCCAGAAGCATCGGCAATGACCGGAGAGTCACAGTACTGGTAATGGCCGGCCGCATCATAGATCTGCGTCGCCTCTGCATCGCCGAGAGTATAGCGATACACGCCACCACCAGCAGAGTAGTTGACGTAATCCTTGCTATCCGCGCTGTTCACGGTGAAGTACACATAGGTCTTGCCGCCCTGAACACTCACCAGCGGAGTAGCAGCAATACCGTTGAGGCCAGCCGGCAGCGCCTTGCCGTCGGCAGCAGCGACCATCGTGGTCTTGTCCGTCTTCAGGTTATAGAGAACCAGAGCAGAGCCCGTAGCCGTCTGTCCGCCGACAATCAGATTGTCACCAGACACCGCAGGGGCGCTCAGATTATTCGTAAGGCCCAGATCAACCGTCTTCTGTTCACTCAGCACGCCCTTTGCCGAAAGCAAAATCACATGGAGCTTTCCGTCGTGCGTCATCTGATAGAAGGTCGAACCATTGGACGGATCGGCAATGCAATCGGCATTTGCGACAGCGCCGAGCTTCATGGCCGAAACGACATCGCCCGTCGTCTTATCAATGCACTTAAGCGTGCCCGCGCTCGTAGGAACAATGGTGTACTTATCCGTCAGCGCAGCGCCAGTCCAATAATAGCCCTCGGAAGGGTCAATGTTCTGCCAAGAGACTTCGCCCGTGGCAATCTTGATACGCTTCAGGGAGCCGTTGCCGTAGGTCGCGTTGTAATTCTCGTCATACGAAATATCGACCGAGCCTACATAGACGTACTCGCCGTCCGAAACGACGGTGCAGGAGCTCTGCGTCAAGTCCGTCAAACCAGGCGTCAGCCACTTGCAGATCAGCTTGTCTGCAGTAATCGCCTGGACCGCACCGCCGTTGAGCGGAACGATGATAAGGCCATTGGTATAGATCGGACGAGAGGTATAGCTCACCTTGGAGGCAAGCGGCGCAGAGGCAACCTTTTTGCCCGTGGACGAATCGATCTTAATGAGCTCGTTCTCGGTCGCGATGTACACAAAACCGTTAGCAATGACAGGCTCGCTGCAGTTGGCATACTGCTGACCAGACTCGGCCTTCCAATCGAAGGCCCACTTAAGACCGGCGGCCTGCGCAGGCGTCTTGGCGTCCGTAACGGACGTACCGTTGCCGCTGTTGCCGTAGCCGGCCCACTCGGCATCCCAATCAGGAGTCGTCGCACTCGGGTCCACGACAATCTTGTCGGGATCGGGCATGGGCGAATCGTCGGTGGTATAGGCAAGCGTAACCTTATCGCCGCTCTTGAGCGTAATCTGGTTGGCGCAGAGTAAGGAGGGCTCTCCATTGATATACAGGTGCCAAGATTTATTGGTCGCAGCATCCCAGGCATACGGCTTGTGATCGAACGGCGAGTTGATGGAATTGAGGAACCAGTACTCACCACTCTGGGAGCCGTTGTACGTAACGCCCTTGGCCTTCAGGACCGTCTCAATAAGGTTCTGGGCAGTAGAGCCTTCGGGCAAAGAAACACTGCTTGCCGAGCCCCAGCAAGTATTGTTGCCGTTGACATCGGGGCCGACAACATCGACAGACCCAAGAACCTGACCGGGGAGGGCATCGGCGTCAGCACCATACATAAAGGTGACGGCGTCGCCCTCTTGGAGCTCGTAGTTGCCGGCACCGACCGTGGCGGACTTGCCATTTACATAGAATTGCCAATAACTGCGGGTCGCAGGATCATACTTATAGGTCTTACCGTCAAGCGGCGAAGTAATGCCGTTGAGGAACCAGCCCCAAGACGATTCGCCAGCATCGAGAGTAAGGCCGGTCTGCTCAAGGAGATCCTTGGCAGTAGAACCCGCCTTGAGACTCGTCTGGCCCGTCGAAGCCCAAACCTGCTGCTTGCCGTCCTTGTCCTTACCGAGGACCTGAACGGAAGCATGGACGGAATCGGACGGCAACTGGTCGCCCCAGCCACCGTAGAACCACGTAACGGTATCGCCAGCATGAATGGTGACATTGTCTGCCGTGTAGTCGCTCGACTTGCCGTTGATGAACAGCTGCCAATAGGTCGAATAATCGAGCGGCTTACCCAGCTCAACGCCGTTGTACTTAAGGCTCAGAATGAAGGAGCCCGCAACAACGGCATCGATGTCATTCGCCTCGAGCGCGACCTTCGTAAGGTCAAGTGCGTTCGAGCCGGACGTCACCACATACTGCGCGTTATCGACCCAAGTCTGAGTCTTGCCCTGGGCATCGCGACCAATGACGGTCACATTTGCGGCAACCTGGTCCTTAACGACAGGGGACGAGCTACCAGCCGTATAGGCAAACTCAATCTTCTGCCCCTGGGTGAGCTTGACGCCGCTCGCGCCAACCGAGGAAGACGCGCCGTCAACAAACAGCTGCCAGTAGGCATAAGTCGCCGGATCGAAGGCAAGCGTGCGGCCATCGCTCGGGGACGTGATGCTTTCGAGGTAAAAACCGTATGCCGTGTTCGGATCGTATTTCGCCTTGAAGCCCACCTTCTGCTGCAGCTTAACGAAGGCGTCCGCAGCCGTCGCGCCCTCGTCGAGCTTGAGTTGCGTAGGTGCCACCCAGGTCTGAGCCTTGCCGTCGGCATCGATGCCGATAATCGAGAACGAGACCTCGACTTGCTTCTTGGCGACATCGCCGGTTTCTGTCGGGTTCTCTGTCTGGACGGCAGTCGCGGCGGCAGATCCTGCTTGGCCAGCGGCTACCGTCGAAGACTGCTCACTCGCGGCAGGGTTCTCCCCCGTCGCCGAGCCTTCGTCGCCAGCTGCCGCCCCTGTTGTGGCGGCACTAGCTGCGGGCGCGCTCCCAGAATCTGAAACCTCGGCGCCGCTCTGCTCGGCGGCACCGCCCGCAAGCGCTGCGTCCTCACTCGGCGTCGCAGCCTGAGCCACAGCCTCGGCAATGCCCTCGGCGCCCTCGGCCCACAGCTGAGCCGGCGTGGTGCCAAAGGCCATCGCGAAGGCCAGGAATGCCACCAGGCCGCGCTTGGCTACGCCGCGCGCAATTGCGCCTCGGCGATGCGAGACGCGCTGGCGCTCGTCCACAAACATATCCATTTGTCCCCCATTGTCTGTACTTGGAGCGTTGCCTTGAGGCTGCCCCACGTCATCGCGCATGTTGCGCTCGAGTTCCCCCATCGGGGTCCTCCTTCCCTCCAGAGCCCTATGCACACCGGCGGCATACGCCGCAGCCGCACGCAAGATGGGAGGCGATCCGACTTAACCTTAACGACTCGGGCGCGCCGTCCGATCTGCGACGCGAACATCCCGAGCCAAGAGGAATTACGGTTACTGGTACAGCCGGGGACTTGCACCCCGATTCTCCCAAACGCGCAGGAAAACCGCGCATTCGTGCGTCTCCGCACCACCATCTAGGCCATCGATTATTACCGTCAAAATGGTATCACGCAAAAGGGCCTCGCACGCAGGCGAAGCCCAAGGTAAAAGCTATTGTTTGCGATAGGAAAATGCGGTGACGGTCGCAGCCTCTAGTGCTTGCCGCCGTGGCTGTTGAGCCAGATATTGCGGCCCAGCATAAGCGCCAGCACCAGCGCGCTCACGTAGCCAAAGAAGCCGATGACCGGAATGCCGAGGACAACCGGCTCGATGCGCGCGTAGTACACCACCGACGAACCGATAAACAGACCGGCGATCACGATAGCCATCGACATGCGGTCGATAATTCCGCCCAGCTGTCGCAGCGCCTTATCGCTGCTCATGATCTGCGTGTTCACCTTAAGCTGGCCGCGCGTGAGCATACGCGAAGCCAAGCCCAAATACTCGGCCGCCTCGAGCGAGCCTTTTGCCGCGCGATAGCTGCTCGCGGCCAGATCGCGTCCCATATCACGCATGCGGGCATAGGTGCTCTTCTCGTTTTTGATGTGCGTCTGGATGATCTGGATCATGTTGACGTTGGGCATGTACTCGGTCAACAGGCCCTCGAGCGTCACCATGCCGCGGGCGAACATCGTCACCACGCTCGGCAGCTCAACGTCATTTTTGCGCGCCAGATTGAGCAGCGAGGTCAAAAACTCGCCGATATCCAGGTCTTTAAGGTCGAGCCCGGCAAAGTCGGCAACGATAAAGTCCAAATCGGACAAAAAGGCCGAATGATCGAGCTCAGCCGAGTCGCCACGCGTCACGGCGAAGCGCATGAGCGAATCCTTGAGCTTGGGCACGTCACCCTCGGCCACGGCGAAAATCATGTCCTTTACGATACCGCGATCGTGGCTCGACATGCGTCCGACCATGCCCAGGTCAATAAAGTAGACGATGCCATCCTTGAGGATGATGTTTCCCGCATGCGGGTCGGCATGGAAAAAGCCATCGTCGAGCACCTGCGTCGAGTAGTCCTCGACGATTGCGGCACCGATCTTTTCCAAGTCATAGCCCTCGGCCACCAAGCGTTCAGGATCGGCGATCGAAATGCCGTCGACGTAGTCCATAACCACCACGTGCTCGGTGCACAGGTCCAGATAGGATTTAGGGCACGTCACGCCATGAACGCTCTTATGGAACTCGTAGAAGTCGTTGAGGTTTTTGGCCTCGGCCAAAAAGTTGGTCTCCTCGCGAAACGAGGTCCACAACTCCTCGACTACACCGTGCAGGTCAACGAATTGATCGGTGTTGACGAACTTGGAAACGATACGCACCACCGAGCGGATGATATCGATGTCCTGTGCCATAACCTGCTGCGCACCGGGGCGCTGCACCTTGACGGCCACGTCCTCGCCCGTCACCAGACGTGCGCGGTGCACCTGCGCAAGCGATGCGCTACCAAGCGGATTGGGGTCGATCGCATCGAACATCTCCCCCAGGCGCAGGCCGTATTCTTCTTCCAGACAACTGAGTACGACCTCGTACGGCACCGGCTCCACGTCGGAGCGCAGACGACGCAGCTCGTCGCAAAAGCGTTGCGGCAGAATCTCGGACCGGTTGGCCAGAATCTGCCCCATCTTGACGAACATGGGGCCGAGTTCCTCGAGCAGGCGGCGCAAACGAACCGGCGTGAGGTTATCCCACACGCGGTACTTTTTGACCAGGCGAACAATCTGTCCGATGCGCTCGCGGCGACCCGCCGGCGTGAGCTGGTATTCCTCGTCCGGCGCCATCGCGTCGGGCTCCTCGGGGACCATATCGACAGCGCGCGGCTTCTTGCGAGCGCCCGAGACGACGGCATCGACCTCATCGACAACCGCCGCCTCGTCACCCAAGGGATCTAGATTGTTGTAATCGGTGGTGGAATCTGCCATCTGCGCTGCTACTCGGCCTCTTCGGTATCCTTCGCATCGTCGGGCTCAACGGACTCGACGGGCACCGAGGTCACGTTGTCCTCGACCGAATCGACGATGTCGCGCACATGGGCCAGGAAGGCCGTGCGCTCGGGGGCGGTCATGACGCGGACGCGGGCCAGGATGAGCTCGTCGAGCACGCGCTGGGCCGCGGTCTCGCCCTGCATGCCCAAGCGCTCGGTCAGATCGGAGATGGTGCCACCGGCCTGCTCGAACATGTCGGACACGCTGCGGGCGATATCGGGGGTGGCGGTGTCCTTGCGGACCTGCTCGCCTTTGGTGTTAAGGTCGTCGAGGACCTTCTTGCCGCCTTCGACAGCAACGGCGGCAGCGCCAAAGCCCACGTTGATGGCGCCGTTAACAAGCTGATCGAGTTTCATAACCATGGTTGTCTCCAATCACAAACAACTGCATTGGCGTTCTTGTACCCAAGATTGAGTGAAAGCGACAAAGCGTTTAAGCGCTATTCGATCGACGGGAAATCCCTATCTCACGTTGTCGTTCATCGCGAAAGAGTTCTTCATGGCGCAGCTCGTGGTGTAGAGCACCTTGCCCAACAGGGCATCGGTCTCCACGCGCGCGAGCTCGGCAAACTCCTCGTTGGCGCGTGCAAGCTCGGCAGGCACCTCGGCCTCGGGCAGCGCGGCTACGGCAGCGTCGACGTCATGGATCTGCTTGTGGCCCATGCCACCGACCTTCTCCTGGTAGTCCTCCACAGCGCGGCCGCACTCATGGAAGCGGACGTCGGCCAGCGCTCCGATCAGGCGGTTGGCCCAGTAGAAGTTTTCGGACGTCACGCGAGCCTGCGTATCGGCATAGTACTCGGGCATGGTCTCGACGTTGGCGTACAGCGGAACCAGCGCGTTAAACGAGTTGGAACCAAAGGCCATCCACTGCACGGCGCGGTAGGCCGGCTGCGCATAGGGGCGCAGCTGCAGCACGGCGAGCTGGCTGTTACGGTTGATGCCGATGGGGCGATAGGCACCGCGCGTGGCGGGCGTGCCCTTGCTGCCGTAGCAGTCGTACTCCGTGCCCTGGTAGTGGCTCGAAAGCACGTACTTGATGTCCTCGATGGTCACCTTGCGCTCGGGCACGCGGCTCCAGGGGATATCGTCGCTCTCGGGCGTGTAGTCGGCCTCGGAACCGTCCCACACATCGCTGGGGTTGAGGCAGCGCTGCATGTACCAGGCGCGCGGCGTGTTGTAGACATGGTCGCTGTCGCTGTGCGAGCCAAAGGCCTCGCGCGGGTTAAAGATCGCAGCCGGGCCGTCGCCATCGACGCCCAGCGTCAGGTCCAGATGCCACTCGGCCATCCAGGCACGCAGGTCGGCGGAGCACATGTGGTCGGCCTGGGCGCCCTCGGCGTCATCCAGGTCAAAGCTGTCGATACCCAGCTGGTTGGGCATGGTCACATAGGCGTCATCGGGCACGCGCTTGGCGATCCAGTGGTGGCCGCCGATGGTCTCGAGCCACCAGATCTCGTCCACGTCGCTAAAGGCGATGCCGTTGTTCTCGTAGGTGCCATAACGCTCGAGCAGGTCACCCAGAATGCGTACGCCGTCGCGGGCGGATTTGGCATATGGCAGCACCAGGGTCACCATGTCCTCCTCGCCCAGACCGCCGGGCTGCGCCGGAACATAGCCGTCCTCGTCCTCGTTGCCCTTGGCGGGCACGTAGTCGACGAGCGGGTCGGCGCCGCGAACGCGCTCGTTGGTGGTGAGCGTCTCGGTTGCGGACATGCCCACATTGAGCTCGTTGAAACCGGCCTCGGCCCAAATGCCATGGCCCGGGACAACGTCGGGGACGCTTGTGTAACGCATGGGATTGTCGGGCAGCTCAACGGTCAGGTGGCTCAGGAAGCTCGTGTAGACACGCGGCTGCTCGTCGGGATGTACTACGCGCATGCGCTTGGGCTCAAATACTCCATTGGACGAGTCCTCATTGCGGGCAACCAGCGTCGAGCCGTCGTAACTCGCGTTCTTACCAACCAAAATCGTTGTGCACGGCATGCGCATCCTCCTTGAGCGAAGAAATCAAACGGCAACAGTGTATCGCTTCGGCACAAAAAGGGCGAAACCGCGACCTCGGCAACCTCTGTGGTCAAAAACGCCTATTTCGATGCGCGCTCCGCCGCCTCAATCACGTGCTTGGCGAGAATCGCGGTGGTCACAGCCCCCACGCCGCCCGGCACGGGAGTAATGGCACCAACAACCGGCTCTGCAGCATCAAAATCAACGTCCCCGACCAGCTTGCCAGCGGCCTCGTCCCAATTAATGCCAACATCGATAATCGTCTGGCCATCGCGAACCGCATCCGCGCCAATCGTGCGCGCGCGTCCAACGGCCGCAACCATAATATCAGCCGCACGGCACTCGGCAGTCAAGTCACGCGTATGCGTATGGCACGTCGTTACCGTGGCATTGCGAGCCGTAAGCATGGCGGCAACGGGACGGCCAATCACCAGCGATCGACCGACGACCGCGACCTTGGCCCCATCCAGCTCAACGTCGTAATGGTCCAGCAACGCCAACACAGCCTCGGCCGTGCAGGGAGCAAAGCCCTCGCCTCGCCCCGAAAGCGTGGTAAGCAGCGAGGCCGGCGTCATGGAGTCAACATCCTTGGCGGGATCGAGTGCCGCGGCAACCGCATCCTCGTCAAGCCCAGCGGGCAACGGACGAAACATCAGGCAGCCATGAACAGCGGGGTCGGCATTGATGTCCTCGATGGCGGCCAACAACTCGTCCTGCAAAACATCGGCGGGAAGCAAAATGCGGCGAGCCTCAATGCCAACCTTTTCGCAGCGCTTGAGGGCGCCGCGCTCGTAGGACAGGTCGTCCTCGCGCTCGCCCACACGCACGATGGCCAGCGTCGGAACAACGCCGCGCTCGCGCAGGGCTGCGCAGCGAGCAGCATGTTCCACGGTCAAAGCGCGAGCAACGGGAGCACCCTTCAGCAGTTCAGCCATGGCTATCCCCTCTTCCTTGCAGCGTCGGAGGCGCGGCGCGCCAGCGCATCGGCGCGCGGCAACCATGTGTCGAGCAACTCATCACACGCCGTCTCGAGCTCCTCAGCACGAGCGCGATCCTTCATAGACGTGGTGTTCGCAAAGAGCGTCAAACTCGCGCCCTGCATAGCGGCACGGCAGAACACGGCGCCGCACGCCACATCGGACAGCAGCTGACGCGAACCCTTATCGGCCATGTCCTCGAGCAGCGCCAGTGCGCGCCCGCAGGCATCCATAATGCGATACGGCGGCATGGCTGCCACATGCAGCGCATCCTGAATCGCGGTCGCTCGAGCCGGATCGTCACGCGGAATACCGTACGCCGCGGACACCCGCCTGTAGGCACGAACGTCCTCGGAAACCAACTCGACAAGCTCCTGGGCCAGCTCATCAGCCTGGGCAAACGCGCGCGTCAGGTCATCCGCACGATCAGCAAGCGCGGGATTGGTCGCACCGTAGCGGGCAACCATTCCACACAGCGAGGCGCCCAGCGCGCCCACAAAGGCGCTCGCGCTGCCACCGCCGGGAACCGGCTCGCGCGCGGCCAGCGCCTCGGCAAACCCGCGACAGGTCTTGTCCATCATCTCTTGGCTCATACGCATGCACCTTCAAGTCATATAGATCGGTCGGGCGGCAACCGCCGGCCAACCGCATCAAACACGTAATGATGCTAAGTCTAGCCCATAAGCACATAAGCGTCAGCACACCTGGCCATCGCGGATTTCTATGACGAACGATAGGCGTCGGCACCGGCCCTCCCCTCTTTTGCGCCCGCGCATATTGCCACTTAACGGCGCAAATCCGGCACCCAGAATGGGACACATGGCCCACCCTAGCGAGCCGTCCGCGCGTACAGTAAAGGCAGGTAATCCATGGGCGGTTACAGATCGAGGAGGACACGACCATGAAAAAGAAGGCCTTTGCGATTCTCACCCTCTGCATGAGTCTCTTTGCCGCAGTTGCCCTGGTGGGCTGTGGCGGAAGCGGTGGAGCTACCGGCAGCGGTGGCGGTGCGGAAAAGCCAGCCGTGGATATGAGGACCGACTTCATCTGGTTTAAGGTCGAGGTCCCCGAGGGCGTCGAGGTCACCGACGTCGCAGGCGATACCGCCGACAGGGCCCAGTTTAAGTTCACCGAGAGCGAGCACGCCAGCGATCGCTTCATCCCCGTCTTCGATCCTGACAAGAACGCCGACGAGCTGTTCGACTACGAGGCAAAGTGGAATGCCAGCTTTGAGTGGACCGAGAATGACCCCGTCAAGTACAACGGCAAGACTTGGCGCAACGCTTCCTATACACACTCGGGCGGCGTGACGACTGAGTACTTCACCGAAGCAGGCGGCGGCAGCGTCTACGTGCGCATCGACAACGTCGAGGAGCACAAGGATGCCGTCGAAACCATGATGAAGTCTCTGGAATTTGCCGATGATATCGCCAAGGCCAAGACCGAGGCCATGGATGTTAAGCTCGACGATATCGAGATTAAGCGCTAAGCGACTCGCGAGCGCAACGAAAAACACGAGCGCAGCGCCAACAAGCGGCGGTGCCCCAGCGTTTCGTACTAAGGGAGGATCGGCTCGCCGGCCCTCCCTTTCTTATGCCGATAGCCGGCGAACGCGAGGGTGCCGGACGGCAAAACCACCCCCAGCGCGGTAGCAACACAAATAGACAAGCGCCCCAACGCGTCCGCCCGCCGATTAATAGCACCGCGCAGACAATTAAGCCAACACGTTTAGACATCCGGGCAGTATAGTGACCAAAACGAGCGCATAACCGCACCCCGCGAATGGAGGAGTTATGACCGAACACCACGCCATCAGTCGTCGAGCATTTACGCTGGGCCTAGGACTCGCAGCATTGTCGCCATTTGCAAGCCTGCCCGAAACCGCGGCGCTGGGCCTTCCCGTGCGCGCGGCATTTGCAGAAGACACGCCCACACCGGCGGCCACCCTCGACAAGTTCATCATTCGCCTTCGCCCCGCGGGCTATTTTCGCACCGCGAGCGTCAACCAAGACGGCAACGTTCGCGGCAACGTCTGCCACCTGTTTAATGACGGCACGTCCAGCAAACTCATCCTTGAACACGTAGTGACCGATGCAGATAATACAAATTGGTATGCCATCCGCACCTTACTCAATTTCGAAGAGCATAAAAAGACGGGCTACAGCATTTGGTCGGTCGACGGCGACTCGGACAAAGATGGAAAGGTCATCCACGTATGGAGTGGCGAGTATGACGACAAGCCCAGCCGCGCTTTTGCGTTTAAACGCCAGTCAAACGGAACCTATATCATCCGAGACCGCACGGTCGAGAAAGAAACCGAGAAAAAAGACATTAAGTACCTGGCAATAGAATCGGACGGCAAAGACCAGGACAACAATAAGATCTGCCATAAGAGTAAGAGCATTCCGTGGGAGCTCGAACTTATCGGTTACGATATGAAAAAGAACGATGCCACGGTTAGCAGCCTCGACTGGATCACGTACAGCAGCTACGTCGACGGGCCCTGTTGGATGAAATACGTCGACAACAGCAAGTTCCTCGACGAACTGAGCATCCCGGGCACGCACGATTCGGGCACCTGCAGCGTGGACAATGACACCGAGCCCCAATCCTCCCAAGCAAAATGCCAGCAGGATTACATCCCCACGCAGTTGCTCGAAGGCATTCGCTACTTTGATATCCGACTTGGAAAGAACGACGAGAACGGCGACCCCGGCATCGACCACGGAGCTTGTTACCTGCTCAAAAAAGACGGGAACTTTATGCATCTCTCCGATGTCATCGGGTACTTCAATACGTTTTTGAGCGAAAACCCGACAGAAGCGCTCATCATGCTCGTGTCGCGGGGCAATGGCGAGGCTACCAACGAAAGCCTCACGACGGCCTTTGGCAAGGTTTTGGATGAGAACCCCGACCTGTTCTACACATCGAGTCGCATCCCCACGCTGGGCGAGGTGCGCGGAAAGATCGTCCTGCTGCGTCGGTTTGGGCTCGCCGGCAACAGCGTAAGCAGCCACACATGGGGCCTCGACCTCACCCAATGGGACGACAAAATCGCAGCACACACCGACAGCACCTCCATGTGTCTCGTTCGAGACGAGCGGGGCTTTGAAGCCGGGTAGTGTCGAGAAAGTTGGTGTAGCGCCCGATTCGAAGCGAGTCGGCCCTGCGTCCTGCAATCTGGAATACGGTTGATATCCTATGCCGCCTCGACCCTGTCCGCAAGCTCGAGGCCGGACTCGAGCATCTTCCTGGCCTCCGCCTCAAGCCGCGCCCACTCGATGTGACCGTCGATCCCCCGGGTGCGCCCGTCGTCGTAGAGCTCGTTCATCCTCGCCTCCGAGAAGTACCTGGACTCCTGCCATATCTCGTCCTGCTCGCACATGACCGCGCCCGCGAGCCGCACCAGCGACCCTGTGGAGGGGAACACCTGCACGACGCGCGACCTGCGCTTTATCTCCCGGTTGGTCCTCTCCTGCACGTTGTTGGTGCGCAGGCGCTTCCAGTGGGTCGGCGGGAAGTCGAGGTAGGCCAGCGCGTCGGGCTCGGCCTCCTCCAGCACAGCCGCCGCCCTCGGGCAGCACCCCTCCAGCATGTCGCACGCCGCGTGGTACATGGCCGTCACGGTGGCGGCGTCGCGCCCGCGGAACACCTGCGACACGATCCTGCCCACGCGGCGCCTGAGCTGCCAGGAGCCGGCCTCGCGCATGCAGTCGCGCATGAGGTGGACCGCGCAGCGCTGCCACGCGGCGCCCTGGAAGACCTCGCCGAGCGCCCGGACGAGCCCCGGGTGGGCGTCCGAGACGACGAGCCGCACGCCCGCCGCCCCTCGCGAGCGGATGGCCCGCAGGAAGGCGAGCCACGAGTCGTAGGACTCGGTGTCGACCACGTCGACGCCCAGGACGCGCCTCCAGCCGCCCGCATCGCAGCCGATGGCGG
>CALBOJ010000039.1 GCA_937896835.1 uncultured Collinsella sp. | reverse complement strand
GCTCACGACGGAGAGCACATTAAGTGCTCTCCTGTTCGTGCGGAACTCGCGACAACCTTAATATGTCTCAGGCCCGCCCCCTCCGCCGCACACTGGGAACGCCACGTTGATGTCTGCTTAGCTCTGCTCGCTCGGCTAATTACTTTGTTGGGGGTCCACTATTTGCTGGAGGGTGAACTTACATTGATAAGGTTCGCCTTCTGTTTGTGACTTTTCCTCGTCAAAATCGAAAATCATGATGGCGCAGTTGGGGAGTTTTGCTGGGAGCTCGAAGCCTTCTGGGGCTGCAGCCTTGATGAACTGGCGGCTGGCACTGCCGTGGCTTACTGCTAGAAGGGTTCCGATACCATCGATGCCCATGAGATTGGTGAGGGTGTCTACCATGCGCTCTTGCAGCGCGCGGCTTCCTTCTCCTCCGAAGGGGACCAAATCCTCGCCCGGATCCCAGACGTCGGTGGGTAGCGCGTCGTGGGGGCCTTCTTCGAAGGTGCCGTAGCCGCGCTCGATAATGCCTTCGCAGGGCTCAACGTCAGCGTCTGCGCCGAGAAGCTCGGTTGCGACGAGGCTTGCCGTGGCCATGGCTCGGCCCAAAGGGGAGGAGACCACTTTGTCGGGAACGACGTTGTGGGCTTTGAGCCACGCGGCTGCCATCCCGGCTTGCTGACGGCCCAGGTCGGTCAGCGGTGAATCGCAGCGGCCCTGGACCAGCTTTTTGACGTTGAACTCCGTCTGACCGTGGCGGAGTAGATACAGCTTCTTCATGCTCTCCCCTTCTGCATAACCTGCTTTGCCGGCACAGCCTTACTCGTGGGTATGCCCTACGTAGTCTTCGTCGATCGTAATCTTGGCAATCGACTTGGGATATTCCGATTCGACCCGTTGTGCCAGCGCGTGCTTTAAGTCATCGGCACTCATCTGCAGATCCGAGGGACGCACGCAGTCAAAGATCACGTTGGTGTGCGTAGGACCCGGCACACAGCGTAGGTCATGAATCGAGAGGCGGCTATCGATCTCCTGAGCCATGGCGTGAATGCGCAAGCGCATGCTCGCCACCTTGGGGTCATCGGTCACGATGGGGTCGTAGTGAAGTGTGACAATCATGCCGTCTTCGTTCCTAAACGACTGCTCGATGTTATCGAGCGTGTCGTGACTTTCCAGCGGGCTGGCCTCGGCTGCCATCTCGGCGTGAGCGCTTGCGAACTTCCTGCCCGGACCGTAGTCGTGAACCATCAAATCGTGAACGCCCAAAACGCCGGGGTAGCTCATGATCTTGTCTCGAATGTGCTTGACCAGCTTGGGATCGGGCGCCTGGCCCAAAAGCGGGCTCACCGTATCTTGGATAAGCTCAAAACCACTCCAGCCAATATAGGCGCCAACGGCAAGGCCGACCCATGCGTCAAGATTGATGTGCGTCACCTGCGAAACAATTGCGCACGCCAGCACAGCACCCGTAGCTAGGACATCGTTCTTTGAGTCCCGAGCGGTCGCATGCAGCGTCTCGGACTCAATGCGATCGCCGAGCTTTTGGTTGAGGGCCGCCATCCAGAGCTTTACAACCATCGAAAGCGCTAGGACTGCCACCAGAGCAAGCGAGAACTCGACAGGCTCCGGGTTGACGATACGCTCCACCGAGGACTTCACCAGTTCGATGCCAATAAGCAGCACGAGCGCCGCCACAACCAGACCCGAGAGATACTCGTAGCGGCCATGTCCGTAAGGATGCTCGGGGTCTGCTGGCTTGCCCGCCAGCTTAAAGCCAAGCACGCTCACGATGTTCGAGCTGGCATCGGACAGATTATTCATGGCATCCGCCACGATCGAAACCGATCCCGACAGCACGCCAATTGCGCCCTTTGCAGCGCATAGTGCCACATTGGCGAGAATACACACCACGCCCGTCAACGTGCCCACGCGCGCACGGTCGCCCTGCGCACGATTAACAATCCACTCGACCATCTACATCCGCCCCCACGGTGCTATCTATATATCTATTGCTCAAACGGATTGTAGCGTAGCCACTTTGCCCCACAGATACAAAAAGGCCGCAACCCACACGGGCCACGGCCTTAGAATGTGGCAAAGAAATCGTCCTTGTGTCGCACAGGTTTATGCGCTTGCTTCGGCCGCGCTCTACGAGGTTTCGGGCAAATCGGCTCCGTCTTCTGCCGCCTGCCCCTTCGCCGGCACCACGCCAAAGCAGTAGCTCAGCGCCGCAGACACCGCAAATGCCACACCGCCGGCAGCACAGCACCATAGCAGGTTCGAGATGCCGCCCGTGGCAAAACCAATGACCATGAGGACATTCGTCATACCGATGGTATAGGCCGTAACGTGGCCCACGGCCGCAACAAGGCCTCCGACGGCGCCGCCAATGGCCATGCACGTCAGGCACCTGCCATATTTAAAGCCGCAACCGTACAGCGCCGGCTCACTTACGCCACCAAGCACGCCCGAGATCGAATAGCCCAGCATGAGGGCCTTCTCGTCCTTATCCGCAACGCGAAGCGACGCACCAAAGGGCATGCCCCAAACGGCAAACGTTGCCATCGTCGCGGCGATCAGAATGCACGAATCCGTTCCCACACTCATAAACTGCGCATAGGCGAGCGATAGGACAACGTTGCTGATGCCGGCGATCTTTAGGAACTCCCAACCCGCGGCAAGCCCCATGAGCGTAAGCAGCGACACGATGCCACCAGAATTGCCAAGCATAAACATAAGCTGTCCCAACAGCATGCCCAGATAGCTGCCCGCCGGCGCCGTAATGCACAGCGAAACCGGAACCATAACGAGCATGGTTGCAAACGGAACGAACGAAAACGCCACGGCCTTAGGGATAACGCGCCGAAAGAAACACTCCACTCGCCATAGCACGGGCACCGAGATGAGAGCCGGAATAACAGTCGCCGTGTAATCGTTGACCGGCGCGGGAAGCAGGCCATACACGGAAGTCATCGATGCCCCCGTCGTCGATGCGGCATCGACGAGCTTAAGCAAATCGGGCGCAATCAATACGCCGCCCAGCATCATGCCCAGCTGCTCCGAGCAACCGAGCTGGCGGGCGGCCGCCCAACCAAGATAAATGGGCAAGAAGTAGTAGCCGGCGTTATAAAGCCAACTGTAGAACAGGCGATAGATTTCGGAATCGGCAGACCACAGGCCCAGCATGCCTTCGCCCATAATGACGGCGACGGTGCGGAACAACGCCGCGCAGACAATAAACGGCAGCGCCGACATCATGCTTTTGGACAGATAGTCCACCACGGCCGTGGCGTTTGATGAAACCGTCGTTGTAAACGAGGTGTTAGAAACTTGCGGCATGGAACGCCTTTCCCAATGTGACATGCGGGCTGCCCCTTTGTCACATCGTGCGGTGCCGACCGATTGCGCGGTACTTTTCGTAGCGGAGGTTTGTGAGGGTCGCGTCGTCGAGCTGCCCAAGCGTATCGAAGGCATCAAATGCCGAGGACATGACGGCACCGGCGATCTCCTCATGCGACAGGCCCCTATCGTCAACAATGCCGTCGATGATGCCGAGTGCCAACAGATCGGGGGCCGTGAGCTTAAGCGCCTCGGCGGCCTCATCCGCGCGCTCGGTATCCTTCCACAGGATCGACGCACAGGCCTCGGGGCTCACGACCGAATAGGCCGAGCTAGAGAGCATCAGGATGCGGTCGGCCACGGACAGCGCCAGCGCGCCACCAGAGCCGCCCTCACCTGTCACCACCGAGACAATCGGCGTCTTAAGGCCGCTCATCTCCATGAGATTCTGGGCAATCGCCTCGCCCTGGCCGCGCTCCTCGGCACCGATGCCGCAAAACGCGCCCGAAGTATCGACCAGGCACAGAACCGGCCGACCAAATTTCTCGGCTTGGTGCATCAGGCGACGCGCTTTGCGGTAGCCCTCGGGATGCGCCATGCCAAAGTTGCGGCGCATACGCTCTTTGGTCGTGGTGCCGCGCTCGATGGCGATAACCGTCACGGGTCGCCCGTCTTTCCAGCCGATGCCGCCCACCACGGCAGCATCGTCGCCAAAGTAGCGGTCGCCGTGCAGCTCCACAAATCCATCCAGGCCCAGTGAGATCATCTCACCCGCCGTGGCGCGATCTGCCGAGCGGGTTTGCTTGACAATCTCGAGCGCAGTTTTTGGTGCCGTCGAGCGCTTGAACAAGTGTCCCAACTTTTTGCCGCGACGACCCGTGTGCACAATCTCATGCGGTGCCCCCAGGCCGGGCGCGTGCCCTTCGTGCAGCGCCAGCAGCTCGCCTACCGTGAGCGCAATCTCGCCACGCGGAACAACGGCATCGCAAAAGCCGTGCTCCAGCAAAAACTCGGAGCGCTGGAATCCCTTGGGCAGGCGCTTGTGCATGTTCTGCTCGATCACGCGCGGGCCGGCAAATGCCGTCAGGGCATCGGGCTCGGCCAGGATAATGTCGCCCTCCATGGCAAAGCTCGCGGTTACGCCTCCGGTCGTGGGGTCGGTGAGCACCGTGATATACAGACCGCCCGCCTCGCTATGGCGCCTAACCGCCGCAGAAATCTTGGCCATCTGCATAAGCGACGTCACACCCTCCTGCATGCGCGCGCCGCCCGAAACGGTAAAGCCGACAACCGGCAATCCCAGCTCGGTCGCAAGCTCAAATGTGCGACAGATCTTCTCGCCCACCACGGAGCCCATCGAGCCCATCATAAAGTTGGCGTCCATAAAGAAGAGCGCGGTATCGCAGCCGCAGATTTTGCCCCTGCCGCACACAACGGCATCGCGCTCGCCCGAACGCTCGCTCACGCTCTTAAGCTTGTCGGCATAACCGGGAAACGAGAGGAAGTCCTTCGACGCCAGATTGGCATCCCATTCCTCAAAGGTACCCGCGTCGACCGTCATGCGCATGCGCGCGCGACCGCTCACGCGAAAGTGTTTGCCGCAACGAGGGCAGACCTCGAGGTTGTCGTGCAGGCGCGCCTCATCGATCACACGGCGGCACTCCGGGCACTTGATAAACACGTGGCGCGCGGGAAACTCGGCGCACGACTCGGTCATCGGCCCCTCGAGGACGTTGACCGTCTTCGCTTTTCTATTCATCAGCATAGAGATGCCCCATCAGATCGGTGTGGTACATGCCCGACAAGAACTCGTCGTTTGCCAGCACGTCGAGCTGAAGCTCGCTGTTTTCGCTCACGCCCTCAATCACAAGCTCGCCCAGGGCCGAGCGCATCTTGCGAATGGCACCGTCACGCGTGGGCGCGCACACGATGAGCTTGCCGAGCATGGAGTCGTAGTACGGCGGAACTTTCGCTCCGGTAAACATGGCGGAATCCCAGCGCACGCGCGGACCACCCGGCACACGCAACGCGGTGACCGTTCCACATGACGGTAGATAGTCCGGCGTTTCGGCATTGATGCGGCACTCCATGGCGTGGTTGCGGACCGGTACGTCCTCCTGCTCAAAGGGCAGAGGCTGGCCGGCAGCCACGCGCAGCTGCCACTTAACCAGGTCGGTATCGGTCACAAACTCCGTAACCGGATGCTCCACCTGCAAGCGCGTGTTCATTTCCATAAAGTAGAAATTGCCGTCGTCCGAGTACAAAAACTCGATGGTACCGGCTCCTTCGTAGCCGACGGCACGAGCCAGGTCACGCGCTGCCTTGTGCATGCGAGCACGAATGTCGTCGTGTCCGTCGAGGCACGGCGCGGGGCTCTCCTCGATCAGCTTTTGGTTGCGCCGCTGCACCGAGCACTCGCGCTCGCCAAGTGAGAACACATGCCCCTGCTTATCGGCCATAATCTGCACCTCGACGTGGTGCGCCGGCGCGACGAACTTCTCCATGTAGCACTCGCCGTCGCCAAAAACGGCCTCGCCCTCGGCGCGTGCTTCAATAAAGGCCTTTGCCGCATCTTCCACGCGCTCGACCTTACGAATGCCGCGACCGCCGCCGCCCGCACGCGCCTTAATAAGCACGGGGCAGCCAATGCGCTCAGCCTCGGCCGTCGCCTCCTCGGGACTTTTGAGCAAATCGCAGCCCGGCACGATGGGCACGCCCGCCGCGGCAGCCGTTCGACGTGCGGCGTCCTTGTCGCCCATGCTGTCGATCACCTCGGCCGAAGGACCGACAAACGCCAGACCATACTTGTCGCAGTCGCGCACGAAGCTCGCCTTCTCGGAAAAGAAACCGTAGCCAGGATGGATCGCCTTTGCCCCCGACTTCACGGCACAGGTGAGCACGGCATCGTCGTTGAGGTAGCTCTCGGCAAGACGCGGGCCGCCGATGCAATACGCCTCGTCGGCAAGCTGCACGTGCAGCGCGTCCGCATCGGCCGTGGAATAAACGGCGACGGTCTTGATGCCCATATCGCGGCACGCGCGGATAACACGGACCGCGACTTCTCCGCGGTTGGCGATGAGCACTTTGTCGAACATGAAGCCTTCCTTAACTTTCGTGCATGAGTGCAAAAGACATATCAGCGCGGCAGCAAACCTCACCGTTGACGCTCGCAGTACCCGTCGCAAAGCGGAACGGCCCGCGCGCACGCGTGATGGTGCACACCAGATCAACCGTGTCGCCAGGGCGCACCGGACGCTTAAAGCGCACCTTATCGAGGCTTGTATAGAACGGCGTCGCACCGCGCGCCTCCTCATCGCCCATCAGCAGCACGCAACAGTTTTGGGCGAGCATCTCGCACTGAATCACGCCGGGGACTACCGGGTTTCCCGGAAAATGCCCCTGCAAAAAGTACTCGTCACCCGTAATCGTGATCTTGCCGTGGGCCTCGTCGCCCACCAGCTCGGCCTCGTCGAGCAAAAGCATCGGTTCGCGATGCGGCAACAGCTTCTTGAGCTCTTCTTTGTTCATGGACATCACCTATCCGATCCTCATGAGGCAACTGCCGAACTCCACGAGGTCGCCGTCGGCCACGCAGATCTCGAGCACCTCGCCGTCTGCCTCGGCCGTCACCTCGTTGAGAACCTTCATGGCCTCGATGATGCAGAGGGTCTCACCGGCCTTGACCTTGGAGCCCACGTGCACAAACGGCTCGTCGCCCGGCGCCGGGGCAGCATAGAAAACGCCGACCATGGGAGCGGTCACCTCGGTGCCCTTGGGCTCCGGCACGGCGGCAGGTGCCTGGGCAGCGGGTTCCGGTGCGGCGGCAGGCGCGACTGTGGGAGCTGCAACTGGAGCGGCCATAGCGCTCGGCATAGGCATGGGCACGGCAACCGCCTGCGCGGCGCTCGCGCGCTCGAGCTCGACCGCGGTGCCATCGGGCTCCTCAACGCGCACGCGCGTGAGGCCGCGGTCCTCCATCACATCGGCTATCTCGGCAAGTCTTTTGGAATCCATGCTCTAGCTCCTCGTATATCTACGCAGCGCGATGGCGGCGTTGTGCCCGCCAAAGCCCAGGTTGGTCGAAAGCGCCCAGGTAAGGTCGGCGCGAACCGCGCGATTGGGCGTGTAGTCAAGATCGCAGGCGGGATCGGGCGTGTGGTAGTTAATGGTCGGCGGCACCACGCCCTGCTCGAGCGCCATGGCGCAGGCCATGACCTCGATGGCACCCGTGGCACCGATCATGTGGCCGGTCATCGACTTAGTCGACGAGACGTGCGCGGCGCGCGCCGCGTCCTCGCCGAGCGCACGCTTAATGCCCGCCGTCTCGGACGAATCGTTGAGCTTGGTCGATGTGCCGTGGGCATTGATGTAGAGACCCTCGGAAGGCTTGACGTCGCCCTCGGTCACCGCCAGCGATATCGCGCGGGCAATGCCGGCAGCCTCGGGATCAGGGCTCGTGATGTGATAGGCATCATCGGTGTTGCCGTAGCCCACGACCTCGGCATAAATGTGCGCACCGCGCGCCTGCGCATGTTCCATGCTCTCGAGTACCAGCACGCAGGCGCCCTCGCCCATCACAAAGCCATCGCGGTCTGCATCGAACGGGCGGCAAGCCGTCGCGGGATCAGGGTTGGTGGTCAATGCGCGGCAGGACGTAAAGCCCGCAACGGCATCGGGGATAATTGCAGCCTCGGCGCCGCCCGCGAGGATCGCGTCGGCATAGCCGTGCTTGATGGCGCGGAACGCCTCGCCCACCGCATGGGCCGAGGTCGCGCACGCGGTCACCACGGGCAGGGTCGGGCCCTTTGCCTTGTGGCGGATTGCGATATTGCCCGATGCCATGTTGGGGATCATCATCGCGATCATATAGGGCGATGCGCGGCGGGGCCCACGTTCGGCAATCGTATGGACGTTGTCGACAAGCGTCTGCATGCCGCCCACGCCCGAGCCCACATAGACACCCAGGCGATCGCGATCGATGGCGCCTTCGACATCAAAGCCCGCATCGTGCATGGCCTCGTCCGACGCCGCCATCGCAAACTGAACACAGGGGTCCAGATGCTTGGCGTCATGCTTGCCAAAGTACTCGTTGCCGTCAAAACCCTTGACCTCGGCCGCCACCTTGACGGCAAATGCATCGGTATCAAAGTGCGTAATCGGGCCGATGCCACAGGTCCCGGCGCACATGGCCGCCCAGGTGGCAAGCGCCGTGTTGCCGAGCGGCGATACGGCACCTATGCCGGTGATTGCAACTCTGTGTTCCATCATGCTCTCCTCATCCAAGCCGTTGTTCGGCCCTGATTTCTACATCGCCATTCCGCCGTCAACGCGTACGACCTCGCCCGTAATGTAGGCAGCCGCATCGCTCGCCAAAAAGCGCACCACGCCGGCCACTTCCTCGGGGCGCGCCATGCGCTTTAGGGGAATCTGCTCCTCGGTTGCCGCGCGAACCTTCTCCGAGAGCTTTGCCGTCATATCTGTCTCGACAAACCCGGGGGCGACCGCGTTCACTCGTACGCCGCGGGATGCAAGCTCGCGCGCCACCGCCTTGGTCAGACCGATCACGCCCGCCTTGGAGGCAGCGTAGTTGGCTTGCCCGGCGTTGCCCATCAGACCCACGACCGAGCTCATGTTGACGACGCAGCCGCCACGCTGGCGCATAAAGGTCTTAGTGAGCGCGCGCGTCGTATTGAACGTGCCCTTGAGATTGACATCGAGCACGCGGTCGAAGGCATCATCGCCCATGCGCATGAGCAGGCCATCGCGGGTGATGCCAGCGTTGTTGACGAGCGCCCAAATGGAGCCAAAGTCGTTGAGGACCGCTTCCGCGCATGCGTTGACGGCAGCGGGATCGGCCACGTCGCATTGATATGCGCGTGCCACGGCGCCAATCGCCTCACAGGCTTCGCACGTCTCGCGCGCCGCATCGACGCTGCCGGCATAGACGACGGCGATATCAAAGCCGTCCTCCGCCAGACCGACAGCGCAGGCGCGGCCGATACCACGCGAGCCGCCCGTGACCAGTGCCACGCGGCGTGAGTCGTTGCGCTCGAGCGCGCCGTTGTTCAAGTTGCCCATGTCATTCCTTTCGGGTTACAGCCCTGTGGACTATGCGAGCTCGTCGGCAATAGCTGCGACCTGCTCGGCCGTTTCGCACGAATACACGCGAACGTCGCTCAGCGTACGCTTGACCAGGCCCGACAGCGTTTTGCCAGGTCCGACCTCAATAAACGTATCGATGCCCTGATCCTGCAGAGTGTGCAGCGTGTCGACCCAGCGCACGGGATGGCTCACCTGATTGGCCAAGACATCCGATGCTGCTCGCGGGTCCGCCGGATAGGGCGCCGCCGTCATGTTTGCCATGACCGGAATCAGCAGCGGGGACGGGGCGTGGCCGGCTTGGATATACGTCGCCAGCCCCTCAGTCGCCTCGGCCATATAGGGGCTATGGAATGCACCCGACACCGCGACTTTCATAGCGCGGCCGCCAGCCTCTTTTACTAGGACGTCGAGCTCCTGCAGCGCCTCGGACGCTCCGGCCACAACCGTCTGCTGCGGACTGTTGTAGTTAACCGGCCAGCAGTCCTCGCCGGCCTGTTTTGCCAGGCCCTCGACCTGCGCCGCATCGAGCTTGATGACGGCGCGCATGCCGCCCGGATGGCGCTCGGCAGCCGCGGCCATCAGCGCCGCGCGCTCGCACACGAGCTCAAAGCCCGCTCGCGTATCGAACGCCCCCGCAAAGGTGAGCGCGGCGACCTCGCCCAGCGAGAATCCCGCACAGGCGGCAGGCACCACGCCGCGCTCGCGCAGGGCGACGGCGACAGCCAAGTCGTGCACGAACACGCAAGGCTGCGTGTTCTCGGTCTGCGAGAGCTCCTCTTTCGAGGCGCTCCGGCACTGCTCGCTCGTCCCCGGGCGCACCTCATCGGCGATTGCAAACACCTCGGCAGCCGCCGGCGATGCCTCGATGAGGTCGACGCCCATCGCGGGATGCTGGGCGCCCTGACCGGCAAACAGAAACGCTACGCTACCCATGCGGACGCACCCTTCAGGACATGCTCGGCGCCATCGACAAGATCGTCGACGATTATGCGTGCACTCTGGCGCTCGTTGACCATGCCAGCAATCTGTCCGCACAAATACGAACCCTCTTCGTAATTACCGTCCTTTGCGGCCTTGCGAAGCGCGCCCGTGCCCATGGCTCCGAGCTCCTCGGGGTTTGCGCCCGCCGCCTCGTTCTTGGCATACGCGTTGGTGAAGGGGCTCTTGAGGGCGCGAACCGGATGTCCCGTCGAGCGGCCGGTCGCACGCGTCGAGGTGTCGTTGGCCTTCAAGACCATCTCCTTGTACTGCTCCGATACGGTGCACTCGTCTGCGACCAGAAAGCGCGTACCCACCTGCACGCCGGCGGCGCCCAGCATAAAGGCGGCCGCCACGCCGCGGCCGTCGGCAATACCGCCGGCAGCCACGACGGGAATGTCGACCGCATCGACGACCTGCGGCACCAGTGCCATCGTCGAGGTCTCGCCAATGTGGCCACCCGATTCGGTGCCCTCGGCAACCACAGCGGTGGCCCCGCGGCGCGCCACAAGACGCGCCAGCGCCACCGAGGCAACAACCGGGATGACCTTGATGCCCGCGTCGTTCCAAGCCTTCATGTACTTGGCGGGATTGCCGGCGCCCGTCACGACGACCGGCACCCGCTCGTCAATCACAACCTGCGCGACCTCGTCGGCAAACGGGCTCATGAGCATGACGTTGACGCCAAAGGGCTTATCCGTCCTGGCGCGCAGCTCATGAATCTGGTCGCGCAGCCAGTTGGCGTCGGCGTTCATGGCCGCGATAATCCCTAAGCCGCCCGCCTCGGACACTGCGGACGCCAGCGAGGCATCGGCAATCCAGGCCATACCGCCCTGGAACACGGGCTTTTCGATGCCGAGCAGATCGCAGAGAGGAGTCTTGAGCATCTCTACTTCTCCAATGCCGCCTCGACCGTATCGGCGAACTCGCCGACCGTCTTGGGGTTCTCCTCGGTATCGAGCTGGATGCCAAACTCGTCCTCGACGGCGACGAGGATCTCGACGGTGCCCAGGCTGTCGAGACCAATCTCCTCGAGCGTGGACTCGGGCTTCATCTCGACGTCGTCAAGACCGGCGGTCTCGCGGATAACGTCGCAAACGCGCTCGAAGGTCTTCTGATCTGCCATGGTAGTTCTCCTTTGGTTGTGCCCTAGGGGCGTTTTTATTTCCTATGTGCGACTACTTCCAACGAAGCAGATAGCCACCTATATCCAGGCCGGCACCAAATCCAACCAAGGCGATCGTGTCGCCCGTGTGAAGTGCACCGGCGTTTGCCAGCCGGTCGAGGGCAAGCGGAATGCATGCGCTCGAAATGTTGCCGGTCTCGCGCAACGTGCGAACCACGCGCTCGTCCGGCACGCCCAGGCGCTTGACCGCCTGACTCAAGATTCGCTCGTTGGCCTGATGGAATACAAAATGGTCGATGTCCTCGACCGAAATGCCCGCATCGATCGCAAGCTTATGGACCGTGTCGCAGATGGCGTTGACGCCGAACTTGAACACGCGGCGGCCATTCATGGACAGCACGCTCTCGCTATCTGCGGAGGCCTTAAACGGCGAGGTACCGACCAGACCGGGAACGCGCAACGTCTCGACGTCGGGCGCCGTCGAAAGCTCAACGGCAAGGGGGCTGTCTCCCCCAGCCTCAATCACTGCGGCGCCTGCCCCATCGCCAAAGAGCACGCAGGTGGCGCGGTCGGTCCAGTCGAGCGCGCGCGTCATCTGCTCGGCAGCAACGACAAGCACGCGCTCGGCACGGCCGCGGGCGATATAGCCCTCGGCAACATCGAGCGCAAATACGAAGCCGGCGCAGGCCGCCGAGACATCGAAGGCAGGGCACGTCGCGCCCAGTCGCTCAGCAACGGCACACGCCTCAGCGGGAACAAGGTGGTCACCTGTCGTCGTCGAGCAGACGATCAGATCCAGCTGACTCGCGTCGATTCCGGACACCTGGAGTGCCCGCTCGCTCGCCGCTACGGCAAGGTCGTCAAGTGACTCGGTGGTGCAGACGTGGCGGCTCTTGATACCTGTGCGGGTAAAAATCCACTCATCCGAGGTATCGAGGAACTCAGACAGCTCGTCATTGGAAACACTGCGCTCAGGAAGCGCAGAGCCTGTTCCAAGAATCGTGAAACCCATCACTAACCTCCTTTGAGTTGTTGACGTGTTTACATCGACCAAGAGAGGATAGCGCATTTTAGTCGTTGTTGACGTGTTAACATTAAATTGTCCAAATGCGACAAAGGCTTCACATTGTGTCTATCTCTCGACACCATTACGCGATTGCCTTATTAACTTAGGAGGTAGAACCGTTATGGATGCCAAATTAACGATAGTCGACGTAACCGGATCGACCAACGATGACCTGCTCGAAGCAGGAAAACAGGGAGCGCCGCACGGCACAGGACTTGCCGCCCGGGCCCAGACAGCAGGACGCGGCCGGCGCGGCCACAAGTGGGATTCAACCGCAGGCAACTTATTGCTTTCGATTGTCCTGCGCCCATGCGTTAATCCTGCAAAGTTCTCTGGTCTTGCCGCCGTCAGCGGCCTAGCGGTGCTCGAAGCACTCGAAAAGCAGGGTCTTGCAAACGAGATTCGCCTTAAATGGCCCAACGACCTTGTCGCGCGAGGACGCAAGCTCGGCGGCATTCTGGTCGAGGCCGCACGCGACAACGAAGGCAAACCTTTCGCCGTCTGCGGCATTGGCGTCAACGTAAACTACACGCCCCAAGAGGTGCCCGATGACGGCCTGGCGGCAATCGGTCTCTCGGACCTCAACGAGAGCGTTCCCACCGTCGATGTGCTCCTCGATGAGGTCTATCACGCAGTTATAGACGCTGCAGATGCGTGGGCAGAGCGTCTCAACACCATGGAAAAAGACGCCGGACCGCTCGCGCCCGTCCACGGCGAATATATCGATCATCTCAACTGGATTGGAGAGCGCGTTACCGCCCGCTCCCCCGCTGGGGACGGGCTGGCGCATGGCATCTTCCAAACGGTCGATGATTTTGGTCGCGCGTGCATCGAGACAGAAGACGGCTTGCAATCCTTCCATTTTGAGGAGGCATCGCTGCGTCCCTTAAGCGAATAGGGCGCCATAGCCACCCATTCGACCGCATTACCCGGGCCCCAAGGTCACCATTCAAAACAAAAGAGCCCCGCTACCGTAATGGCAGCGGGGCTCTGTAAGCTATGAGCGAAGTCGCTTAGAGCTTGATGTCGATGTCGACGCCAGCGGGGAGGTCGAGACGCATGAGCGAATCAACGGTGCCCGAGGTGGGGTCGAGGATGTCGATGAGGCGCTTGTGGGTGCGCATCTCGAACTGCTCACGGGAGTCCTTGTTCACGTGCGGCGAGCGGATAACCGTGTACAGGTTGCGCTCGGTGGGCAGGGGGACAGGACCGGAAACGCGAGCGCCGGTCTTCTGAGCGGTCTCGACGATGAGCTTCGCGGACTGATCGACGACCTCGTGATCATAGCCCTTGAGGCGAATGCGGATCTTCTGGGTAGCCAACTTAAACCTCCAAAGAGTGCGAGAGATGTTCTCGCGGATTACGTAACAGGGAGCTCGAACTTAGGCGTTCTTGCTCATGACCTCGTCCACGATGGACTTGGGCGCGGGCTCATAAGAGTCGAACTGCATCGTGTAGGATGCACGGCCCTGGGTCTGGGAGCGAAGGTCGGTAGCGTAACCGAACATCTCGCCCAGCGGCACCTTGGCACGGATGAGCTTGCTGTTCTTGCGATCCTCCATGCCCTCGATCTTGCCGCGGCGACCGGAGAGGTTGCCCATAACGTCGCCCATGTACTGCTCGGGGGTCTCGACCTCGACAGCCATGATCGGCTCGAGCAGCTGCGGGTCGGACTTCTTGAGGGCGTCCTTGATAGCCATGGAACCGGCGATCTTGAAGGCGGCCTCGGAGGAGTCGACCTCGTGGTAAGAACCGTCGAACAGGGTGACCTTGACGTCGAGGACCGGGAAGCCGGCGATAACACCGGTGTTCAGGGCCTCCTGGATGCCCTTGTCGATGGACGGGATGTACTCCTTGGGCACGACGCCGCCGACGATAGCGTTGACGAACTCGTAGCCGAAGCCCTCCTCCATCTTCTCGAGCTTGATGACGGCGTGGCCGTACTGACCGCGACCGCCGGACTGACGGACGAACTTGCCCTCAGCCTTCTCGACGTCGTGACCAGCGGTCTCGCGGTAGGCAACCTGGGGCTTACCGACGTTAGCGTCAACCTTGAACTCACGGAGCAGACGGTCGACGATGATCTCGAGGTGCAGCTCACCCATGCCGGCGATGATGGTCTGGCCGGTCTCGTGGTTGGTGGACACCTGGAAGGTCGGGTCCTCCTCGGCGAGCTTGGTCAGAGCCAGGGACATCTTGTCCTGCTCGGCCTTGGTCTTGGGCTCGATGGCAACGTCAATAACGGGCTTAGCGAACTCGATCTTCTCGAGGACGATCTCCTTGCCCTCGGCGCACAGGGTGTCACCGGTGGTGGAGTTCTTGAAGCCGACGCAAGCGACGATGTCGCCGGCGGCAGCGTCGTCACGGTCGATACGCTCGGCGGCGTTCATCTCGAGGATGCGGCCGAGGCGCTCGCGCTGACCGTTGGAAGCGTTGACCACATAGGAGCCGGACTCGGCGCGACCGGAGTAAACGCGGACGTAGGTGAGCTTACCGACGAACGGGTCGGTCATGATCTTGAAGACCAGGCCGGAGAAGGGCTCGTCAAAGGAAGGATGACGCTGAATCTCCTCGCCGGTGTCCGGATCGGTACCGGTGACGGCCTCAACGTCGAGCGGGCTGGGCAGGTAGTCGACGACAGCGTCGAGCAGCTCCTGGACGCCCTTGTTCTTGTAGGCGGAGCCCACGAAGACGAGGTTGAGCTCGTTGGCCAGAACACCCTTGCGCAGAGCAGCCTTGAGCTCCTCGACGGTGAAGTCCTCCTCCATGAGGATCTTCTCCATGAGCTCGTCGTCAAAGCTGGCAGCAGCGTCGAGGAGCTCCTCGCGCTTGGTGGCAGCGATGTCGGCAAACTCAGCCGGGATCTCGTCCATCGGCTCAGGGTAGGTCATACCCTTCTCGTCGGCCTTGAAGTCCCATGCAGTCATGGTAACGAGGTCGATGACGCCCCAGAAGTTATCCTCGGCGCCCATCGGGACCTGAGCGGCCACGGCGTTAGCGTCGAGACGATCCTTCATGGTCTCGATAGCGTTGAAGAAGTCAGCGCCCACGCGGTCATACTTGTTGATGAAGGCGATGCGGGGGACGTTGAAGGTAGAAGCCTGACGCCAAACGGTCTCAGACTGGGGCTGAACGCCGGCAACGGCGTCGAAGACGGCGACAGCGCCATCGAGGACGCGCAGGCAGCGCTCGACCTCGGCGGTGAAGTCAACGTGGCCCGGGGTGTCGATGATCTGGATGCGGTAGTCCTTACCGTCCTTGTTCCAGAAGCAGGTGGTAGCAGCGGAGGTAATGGTTACGCCGCGCTCCTGCTCCTGAACCATCCAGTCCATGGTGGCAGCGCCCTCATGGACCTCACCGATCTTGTGGGTCTTACCGGTGTAGTAAAGAATACGCTCGGTCGTGGTGGTCTTACCGGCATCGATGTGAGCCATGATGCCGATGTTACGGGTATCGGAAAGCTTGTACTTAGGCTTAGCCATGTTAGTTCCTTACCTTAACTTACCAACGATAGTGAGAGAACGCGCGGTTGGCCTCGGCCATCTTGAAGACGTCCTCACGCTTCTTGACGGAAGCGCCCAGGCCGTTGGAAGCGTCGAGGATCTCGTTGGCGAGACGCTCGGCCATGGTCTTCTCCTTGCGAGCGCGGGAGAAGTTGACGATCCAGCGGATACCCAGAGCGGTGGAACGACGGGAGTTGACCTCCATCGGGACCTGATAGGTAGCGCCACCGACACGCTTGGGCTTAACCTCGAGCGTGGGCTTGACGTTGTCCATAGCCTTCTTGAAGGTAGCGAGAGCGTCGCCACCCTCGGACTTCTCGGCAACGATCTCGAAAGCGGTGTAAACGATGCGCTCAGCGGTGGCCTTCTTGCCGTCAAGAAGGACCTTGTTGATGAGCTGAGTCACCAGGCGGTTGTTGTAAACGGCGTCAGGCTGAACCTCACGACGATTAGCTGCTGCACGACGCGGCATGTGAAATCTCCTTAAGTGTCTACCGTGCGGCGCTTAGGCGGCACACGGCGAAAGTATCAAAACGTTATCTGGCTTATTTAGCCTTGGGGCGCTTAGCACCGTACTTGGAACGGGCCTGCATACGGTTCTGGACCGGAGCAGCGTCGTAGGCGCCACGGATGACGTGATAACGGACACCAGGGAGGTCACGGACACGACCGCCGCGGACGAGCACGATGGAGTGCTCCTGCAGGTTGTGGCCCTCACCCGGGATGTAAGCAGTAACTTCGATGCCGTTGACGAGGCGAACACGGGCAACCTTACGAAGAGCCGAGTTCGGCTTCTTGGGGCTCGTGGTGAAGACGCGGGTGCACACGCCGCGCTTCTGGGAGTTGTGCTGCAGAGCAGCGTTCTTGGACTTCTTGGGCACGGAACGACGGCCCTGGCGAACCAGCTGGTTAATAGTAGGCAAAGCGTACTCCTTCTCGAATGATTCCAGCTTTCTGTAAAGTGCAACGGCTTGAATCGAGGGGTCAGCATCCCCCTACGAAACACGCAGTTCGATAGGATACGTGGCGTTAGCTGTGCCGTCAACAGACCACGCCGCCGGGCGTATCCCAAAATAGCCATATTTCCGCAAAGCCTCCATAAAAGGAATCCCCGCCTGTGCGCAAGTGCCCATTCCAGCCGTCCATGTAACGCAAAAATGGCCGCTTCCTCTAGCAGGAAGCGGCCTAGGCCTTACGAATAGACGATGGTAAAGGGTACTTCTGTTTCGGTCTCTCCTGTTGATGTGTACCTCGTGCCCTCAAGGGTTACTGAGACCACTTGGTCGACATCAATCAACTTCGTTGGCACCCAAATGTTCTCTCCGCTATTGCGTGCCATCGAAACATAGAAATTGTACGCCCCTGCGTCGTCATCTTCGATAATCTGCTCCGATCCATCCTTGTAGCTGACGGTCAGTTTATGATCAACTGCTTCATAGCCCAGATCATCGATGTGCGTCTGGATGGAAAACGGGCTGATCTCGAGAGGCGAGTCGTCGGAGCGGAGCTCCTTTGTATCGACGTGCGCTCCGACGTTAAACTCTGGCGTCGATACCTCGATCACCTTCGCATCCTCACCTTTGCCCTCCGTCCAACTGATATTCCAGGTGACCGCATGTCGTAAATCTCGATCGCGATTCCAAGATGCAAAGTACATCGTGCCGTTAATGACCGTGTCGCTTGATGTGTCTTTATCAATGGTGCAGCGTGTATCAGCCCATTCCTCGCCGAAGTTCATGCTGGGTGTACTGACGCCCCCTTCTTCTTCACCATAGAGAACAAGTTCGCCAAGCTCTGCCGCCGGCTTGTAGTAGTTAACGCCATTCGGATTGGACAATGTAAACGTCACAGCACCGCAACCGTTTTTATCGATAGCCATATCATGAATGTCGAGTGTATAGCCGTTGCCCTCGACGGACAGATTGACCTTCTGGACTGCACCCTCCAGGCTTTGGGGCGCGATACCATCACCAAACTCTCTGGTGTAGGTATATTTCGTCCCCGACGAGCCGCCATTTGTCCAGGTAACGGACTCTCCGTTGCCATGGTTTCCCCAGGCAGAGGCAAAATAGCTGGAATTGACGACGGCGTAGGCGACCCCTCCGGTCGCCGTCACTCCGGCAAGGCATCCGATCACGGCAACATACAGAGGCTTCGCGTGACCCTTTCGGCGAAGCGGCTCACCAGCAGCGGCATAAAGAACACGGTCAGCAAGATCGCTATCGGCTTGGACGGACTCGAAGGCCTGCTTGATTTGATTGGATTTCACGGTCGCCCTCCTCTAGGATGAACTTGAGCTTCGATCTGCCGCGAGCCAAACGCGTTCGAACAGTCGCGGCTGGCACATGCAATAACTCGGCAATCTCTGAGGTCGAAAAGCCCAGATAGTAATAGAGCATGATGGGAACACGGAATCGTTCCGGAAGTCGCATAACGTCTGACAGGACCGCCTTGGTCTCCTCCTGCGCCGTCGAAAGCGAATCGGCCAGGTTCTCAATATCCTCCACACGCCTCCATGGCTTTCGAAAGAGAGATTTGCATTCATTGATCGTGACCCGGATAAGCCATCGACGAAGATGCTCCCAACTCTCAAATTGCGTATAGCTTTTGAGCAGCTTAAGAAAGACATCTTGGGCAACATCATCGGCATCGGCGCGATCGCGCAGATACGTCAATGCGATCCGAAACACGACATCTCGGTGATCTTCGACCGCCTGTCTAAATGCTTGTTCTTCCATAATCACCTCCCGGTGATGCTGATGTTTCTTGCTGAGGCCCTCACCATAGATACGCTTTGACCGAACGAAATGTTTCAAATTCAAGCAGGAATAACCTACGGTACCGTCAAGATTCTTTCGCAAATTGATCGAGGCGGCCTCGGCCCCGCCTTG